>CAYFMB010000104.1:0-6889 GCA_964344095.1 uncultured Klebsiella sp. | reverse complement strand
AACACAGCTCGGGGTCGTCAGGGTCCGGGGTGTCGGGATAGACACCAATCCAGACATCCAAAACACCATCTCTTAGCAGCTGCAGTGGAGTGCCGACTTCCATGAAGTCAAATTCTCCAAGCAGCCAACCTTCGGGTGGTGGTTGGCACAACAAAGGACCGGAGTAATACTGAGCATCGAGGCGCAAGGGCAAGCCGTGGTGCCAGCGATAGGCCTGGTGCACGGCACGCTCTTGACGCAGCAAGTCTTGATCACCGGTGATGATCAGACGCCCAGAATCACGAATACAGGCAAGCCGAAACTCACGAATCACCTTGCGAGCATTGCGACTGACCGTTGATTGCACCATCTGCAATCGTGACGCTGCTTTGTCGCCAGAGCCCAGCCAGAGCTGAACGTCCAAACACGCCAAGTCGACGAGCGGTACGACCACGCCAAAGCGCTGATTAGATAAAATTATAGATCCCTCTTCGGTGTCGGCGCAATCGCTGCTTCCACAGCTAACGCTAAAACATCCGAATTACTGTGGAATGTTCAGCAGCATGGTCGAACCAGCCTGAAACATGTTATTTCTGCATCAAGGAACATGCATGCTGTGGCCCTGTAGCCTCAATCGAGCCAATTGTCTGGGTCACTTGGGTTCAGCAGGGCCCGTAGACGGCGGCACAACGCCTCAAGGGCAACACCATCGACAGGGCGCTCACAGCGCTCGCCACTGGTGCCGTCTATCCAGACGGCGTGACTCCCGTGCCAGAGCACAGGCCTAAGCTGGTCGTTGAGGCTCGAGAGCATGAGGTTGAGATCGTCGCCGCTGCGGTAAATCTCGAGCTCCAGATCGCGATCGGGGCAACGCGCGCCAGCTCCATCACGGGCCTCAATGACCAAGGCGGCATCACTGCAATCACCCAGCTGGTGCGGAGGCTCACCGCTCAATCGCACACCGTGGTGCCAGGGCTTCAGGCAGAGATCAGCGGCCTTGGCGACCAGATCAAGCAAACTTGGTCCCTCGTCTGGCGCTAGGTCCTCAGCATCAACCAGCATCGGCGCTGAGCGCAAAGGCCCCAATCTGCTGCACCGCAAAACGGATCGGGCCAGGTCTGAAGCCTCGGTTCAGGCCACCTTGATCATCAAACTTTGAATGCAGCAGCTGCAGCCTCAGGATTCGACTGGCATCAAAGCGGGGCTCATAACCAAGCGGCAGCCGTTGAACCGGTTGGGCCCGCACCGAAGGGCGCAACTGCTGCCAGGGAATGGTCACCGTTGTCCACCCCTCCGCTTCGGTGGCGAATTCAGTGACCCAACGCAGGCCCCCAGGGATCAGGTTGGTGAGTCCGGCGACCCCGTCGGCGCAGGCAATCGCCAACTTGAAGCGCCTGCCATCGCCAGCAATCACCAGGGTGAGTCCCGCGGTGGTATCAAGATCGAGCGGTGGGGACAGCAAGGGGGACCGCACGCTGATGAAGCCCCCTCCCTGCTCGACCACCTCGCCCTCAAACAGCAATCCCTGATCACTGCTGATCGTCACCTGACCGCTGCTGCGGCCGCCCATGATCGGGTCGTTGAGGGCATGCCAGCCGGCAAAACCGGCGCCGCTGAAGAGGCTGCGCAGGATCGGCTCAGTCATGGCTGTGCTGCAGCCTGATCGGCCAGCACCAGCACCTCATGAGCCGGTTGGACCAACCGCGCCGGGGTGCGAGCAGGATCTTCTGCACCATCGAGCAGGCGAGCCAAGGCCTGTCGCTTGCTGCCGCCGCTCACCAAAAAGATCACGCGCCCTGCCGCCGACAGGACCGGAGCCGTGAAGGTCACCCGCGGCAGGCCTTTGCCCTCACCGATGGTGGTCCAGCGATCGCGCACCCCAGGTGCTGCAGTTCCAGGAAACAGCGAGGCGGTATGGCCGTCATCACCCAGGCCAAGCAGTACGAGTGCCAGTTGGGGGGGGCTGCCTGGGCAGAGCTGCTCCAGCAGGGCGGCATAGGCAGCCGCGCTGGCGGCGGGCGAGTCAAGATCGGTTGGCACGGGGTGAAAACGAGCCAGCGCTCCGGGTTCACCTGCGGCCAGCAAGGTCTCGCGCAGCATGCGCGCATTGCTGCTGGGGTCATCGGCTGGCACCCAACGCTCATCGCCCAGCAGCACATCGACCCGATCCCAGGGCAGATGCTGTCGGGCCAGGGCCCGATAGGCAGCCTTGGGGGTTTCGCCGCCAGCTAGAGCGATCTGAACACGATCATGCTCCGCCAGAGCCTGATCGATGCTGCTTGCGATCTCCTCGGCACAGAGGCGACTGAGCGCATCGGCCGTTGCCGAAACATGCAGGCGATAGCTGGTCATGGCAGCCACTCGGTGTGGAAGGTGCCCTCGCGATCGACCCGTTGGTAGGTGTGGCTGCCAAAGCAATCGCGCATCGCCTGCACCAGGTTTTGGGGCAGGCGGCTGCTGCCATAGCTGGTGATGTAATCGAGGGTGCTGCTGTAGCAGGGCACGGGGATCCCCGCCAGGGCTGCTCCAGCCACGATTCGCCGCAGTCCGGCGATGCGGCGGTTGACCTGCTCAGCGAACCAGGGGTCGATCAGCAGATTCGCCAGCTCCTGGTTGGCGCTGTAGGCGTTCTGGATGCGCTGCAGCAACCGTGCACGAATGATGCAGCCCCCCTTCCAGATCTGACCAATCGCGGCAAAGTCAAGGTTGTAGTTGTGCTCTTTGCTGGCTTGCTGCAGCAGCGCCATCCCCTGGGCGTAGCTGGCCATGCAGGCCAGGATCGTGGCATCGCGCAGGTCGCTTAAGTCGGGGCCCTCACCGAGAGAGAAGGCATGACTGGGGGTGCTCGCCGGATGGACCTGCGGCAGCAGTGCTTCGGCCTTGAGGCGCTCAGGCCGCAGCGAGCTCATCACCCGTGCATTGAGGGCGGCATAGATCGTTGGCACCGAAATGCCGAAGTTGAGAGCGCTCTCAACCGTCCAAAGGCCGGTGCCCTTCTGGCCGGCGGCATCGACGATGGCTTCGACCAGATCACCACCCGTTTCTGGATCTGCCGTGCGCAGACACACCTCGGTGATCTCGACCAGAAACGAGGCCAGCTCCTCTGTGCCATTCCAATGAGCGAGCACATCAGCCATCTGCTTGCCGCCAAGGCCGGCGACCCGCTTCATCAAGTCGTAGGCCTCAGCGAGGATCTGCTCGATGCCGTACTCAATGCCGTTGTGCACGGTCTTGACAAAGTGGCCGGCTCCGCCAGGGCCGATGTAGGTCACACAGGGACCGTCGTTGACCTGGGCCGCCATTTTGCGCACCAGGCTCTCGATGGCGTCATAGGCAGCGCGCGTGCCCCCCGGCATCATGCTGGGGCCCTCGAGGGCGCCCTTGGCGCCACCGGAGACGCCCATACCGATGTAACCAAAGCTCTTGCTTTCCAGCTCGGCAACCCTCCGTTCCGTATCGGTGTAGAGGGAGTTGCCGCCATCGATCAAGAGATCCCCCTCCTGCAGCAGCGGTGAGAGGGTCGCGATCAGGTCATCGATGGGCTGACCCGCCTTGACCATCATCAAAATGCGGCGCGGTCGCTCAAGCGCCTCGACAAAGGCCTCGAGGGTCTCAGCCCCGACGATGTCTTTGCCGGCGCCGCGACCTGCGAGGAACTCCTGAGTCTTGGCGTAGGTGCGGTTGTAGACGACAGACGAGAAGCCGTTGCGCTCGGCGTTGAGCACCAGGTTCTCGCCCATCACACCGAGGCCGATCAGACCGAAGTGAGCCTTGGCCATGGGGGCTACAGAAGATCTGTTGAACCACAGTGTGGCGAGGTCTGGCAGGTTGAACAGGGGCATGAAGCCGCCTGTCACAATGCGGTCAGGACTTCCTCAATTAGAGCGATTCAGATCACGGTGCCATCGGCGATGGTTCCGTTTTTAACGACCACTACAATGCCGTTGCGAATATAAAAATTGAGTTCGGGTCGGTCTGCTTCCTCGACGCGGTCCTTGTTGATGATCGTGACGTTCTGACCGATGCGCACATTTTTGTCGAGAATCGCGCCCTTGACGGTGGTACCACGTCCGACGCCAAGGGGGATGCCGCCGCGCTCACGCAGAACGGCACGCTCTTCGGACGATTCAAAATAATCAGCACCCATCACCAAGGTGTCCTGGAGTACGACTTCGTCTTCAACGCGACTGCGTACACCGAGAACACAGTGGTGAATGCTGCATGCCTTGAGCAGCGAACCTTCACCAATGATCGATTCAGTGACCTGAGCGTCCTGCAGCTTGCTGGGCGGCAAATAGCGAGGACGGGTGTAAATCGGGAACTTTTCGTCGTAGAAGGAAAAGGGCGGGTTGGGCTGTTCGGTCAATGCCAGATTGGCCTCGTAGAAGGCCCCGATGGTGCCAATGTCTTCCCAATAGTCGTCAAACAGGAAACTTTGCAAACGGTCACCCTGGGCCAGTGACGTCGGAATGATTTCCTTGCCGAAGTCAGTGGAGGTGGGATTGGAATGCAGGAGATCAAACAGGATCTTGCGGCTGAACACATAGATGCCCATCGACGCCAAGAACGGACGCTTTTGCGCTTCCTCGGCACTCAACCCCAGGCTCTGGGTATCGACCCGCATCGCATCGAGCTCAGCACCCTTGGGCTTTTCGCGAAACTCCTGAATGCGACCGTCACCGCTGGTACGCATCAGGCCGAAACCCTCGGCCTGTGCAGCATCGACAGGCAGGGCTCCAACCGTTAGGTCAGCTCCAGTGTCGATGTGGTGTTGCACGAACTTGCTGTAGTCCATGCGGTACAACTGATCACCCGAGAGGATCAGGTAGTAATCCACGTCCCATTCCTGGAACAGCCACTGATACTTGCGAACCGCGTCCGCCGTGCCCTCAAACCAACTGGGACTGTCAGGTGTCTGCTGCGCAGCCAACACTTCAACAAATCCCTGACCAAACCCAGCGGCGAGGTTGTAGGTCATGGTCAGATGCCTGTTGAGCGAGGCACTGTTGAACTGCGTCAGCACGTAGATCTTGTTGATCTCCGAGTTGATGCAGTTGCTGATCGGGATATCAATCAGTCGATACTTGCCCGCCAACGGTACGGCTGGCTTGGCGCGCATCTTGGTGAGGGGATAAAGGCGTGTACCCGCTCCGCCGCCCAGGATGATCGCCAGAACCCGTTTCATCGCGTGCCGTGTCGAAGTCAAGCGACCGTACCGGAGCGCCCTGCTCAGATGCGAGTGTTTCTGAGTCGTGCGGCACACTCTGTTGCAGAGTGTTGATGCCACTCTTGCACTGCAGCGTCAGGCCTCGTCAGAGGGCTCCTGGAGCTCGAACAGCTCAGCCAGGACCCGCATGGCGCTGTGGCGCTGCTGACGGCTCTGCGGGGCTCGGAGCTGGGTCACAGGGCTATGCAGGATCTTGTTGATGATGCCCTTGCTCAGAGCCTCCACGACCTTGCGTTCACGAGCCGAGAGATCGGGGCCCATGCGGCTCAGAGCCTTCTGCAGTTCCGACTCGCGAATGTCTTCCAGTTGGCGCCGCAGACGGTTCAGCACGGGCACGGCCTCCAGGCCATCCCACCATTCGAGGAACAGGCGAGCCTCTTCGGCCAGGAGAGCTTCCGCCTCCTGGGCCATTTCACGGCGCGCCTCCTGGTTGCGATTGACGACCTCTTGCAGATCATCTACGTCATAGCGCTGCACTCCGGGCAGTCCGGCGACATCGGAGGCAATGTTGCGTGGCACACCGATGTCAACGAGCATCAGGCTCGAGCGTCGGTTCAGCGGACCCAGGCGTGCGGCGTCAATGATCGGCTCATCGGCAGCGGTGCTGGTGAAGACCAGCGAACAGGTGCTGAGACAATGGTCCAGATCGTCAATCGGGCGGCACTGCACCGGCAGTGCCGGAAAATCGGCGGCCATTGCCTCGGCCCGATGCAGGGTGCGGTTTAACAACACGACGCCACGGCATCCCTTGGAGCCCAGATGCTGAAGGAGCAGCCGTGACATGCGGCCTGCACCCACGACAGCCACCTGCTCTTCTTCGAGTGAGACGAGCTGGTCGAGGCCGCGGGCCTGACCCACTTTCAGTTGGGCTAACTCAACAGCGGCGGAGCTGATCGAAACGGCACCGGTGCCGAGGTTGGTTTCGGTGCGCACCCGCTTGCCGGTGCTCACAGCCTGATTCATCAAACGATTGAGAATCGGGCCCACGGAGCGATGCTCCTGTCCCAGGCGCACCATCTTTTTGACCTGAGAGAGGATCTGCCCCTCCCCGAGGACAAGCGAATCAAGCCCGGCAGCCACCCGCAACAGGTGTGCCACGGCCTCTTCGTGGTGATAGGTGAACAGATGGGGCGAGAGCTCGTCGACCTCGAGACCTGAATGGCGGCTCAGAAAACTGCCAACGGCTGAAATACCCAGCTCCGGGTTCCGAAGCAAGGTGTAGATCTCGAGGCGATTGCAGGTGCTGAGGATGGAAGCCTCGAGCACCTGCTCATCGGAGCGCAGCAGCTGGAGCGACGCCTCCATGGTCTGCTCGGGAATGCTGAGGCGTTCCCGGATTTCGACCGGAGCCGTGCGGTGACTCAGGCCAATGACGGCGAGGTGCATCGAGGGTGGTGTTCGCGTCCGCTCAGCTTGTTCAGCGCAAGGCGATGCTCTGGGCGCCGTCCTTGATGTGCACGGTCGTGGTGAAGCGAGCCGTGTTGTCGAGGGTGCTGATCACCAGGGAACTGGTGCGGGTGCAGTCCTTCTCGAACTTAACGCCGTCAAACAGCAGACCATCGGTGATGCCAGTGGCCGCGAAGACGACGTTTTCACCGCAGGCCAGCTCTTCGGCTTCATAGACGCGATCGGGATCGGTGATGCCCATTTCGGCCAGACGGGCCAGGTTGCCTTCCTTGGTGA
>CAYFMB010000103.1:0-6895 GCA_964344095.1 uncultured Klebsiella sp. | reverse complement strand
CAGCAGGCGCCAGCCGCCGCGGCCGTCGAGTTGCAGCTCGCGCTGGTGAAATTGGCGCAGGCTGGGCCGGTGCCCCACGCTGATCAGGGTGACTCCTGCGGTCAGGAGCAGCGCATAGAGGTGTTGTTCGCTGGCCAGGTCGGTGGCGCTGGTGGCTTCGTCGAGCAGCGCCAGCTGCGGCCGGTGCAGCAGCACCCGCGTCATGGACAACCGTTGCTGCTCCCCGCCAGAGAGCACGCGCGCCCAGTCTTCGACGGCGTCGAGGCTGGCGTAACGCGCCGACAGATCGGCCAGGCCGACCTGGGTCAACAGCTCTCGCAGTCGTGCATCGCTCGCGGCGGTGCTGGACCGGGGGAAACACAGCTGATCGCGCAGGCTGCCCAGGGGCAGAACGGGTGTCTGAGGTAACAGCATCCAGGCTCGCCCCGGGGGCATGGTCACCACGCCGCTGAGCGGCGGCATTACACCGGCGAGCACGCGCAACAGGCTGGTTTTACCGGCGCCGCTGGGACCGGTGATTAACAGGCGTTGGCCACGGTCCAGCTGCAGCGTCAGCTCCTGGATCAGCGCTCCCGGGCCCTGGGGGCGGGCAACGCAGAGATGGGTGATGCGCACTGGCGGGGTGCCTTGGCCGCCTGCGGCCAACGGGGCTGCCAGGGGTGTGGGCCCAGCCGCCGATGCGCAGGCGGCGTCCATCTCGCTGAGGCGGTGCAGGCTGGCAAACAGGCTGGCAAAGGCATCGGCCTGGTCGATCAGAAAGGACAGCGACGTCTGCACCTGGCCGAAGGCGATGCTTCCCACGGTGAGGGCTCCCAGTCCGAGACGTCCGCTGAAGTACGCCGAGGCGAGCACCAGGTACGGCACGAACTGCATCACAAACGCATAGAGGGCGCTGCTTTGGCTCACCAGCTCACGCCAGCGGATCACCCGTTCGAGATTGCGCAGCAACCGTCGCAAACGCTGGCCCAGCCCCAGGCCGATCGCCCGCTCGCCGCGCAGCAGGGCCACACCCTCGGCGTGGCTGCGCAGGTGCATCAGGGCAAAGCGGTAATCGGCCTCGAGCGCTTGCTGACGCACGTTCAGCCCCGCGAGTCGCCGCACCAGGCGCAGCATGGCTCCGTTGCCGAGCAGCGTGGCTACGGCCAAGGTCAGCACCAGCCAACCGCTGATGCCCCACAGCACCACCACGTAGGCCGCCAGCGACAGCAGCGTGGTGGCAAAGCCGAACAGCAGCTGGGTCGAGCTGAACACCGCACGGTTGACGTCGTCAGCCAGCCGCTGGTCGGGGTTGTCCAGCCGTCCTTGCGCCTGGCGCTCCAGGCGTTCATAGGCGTGGTGCTGGAGGTAGCGCCGCTGCAACGCCGCGGTGGCGGTCGCGCGCCAGCAGAGGGCAAAGCACTGCTGCCCGTAGCCGCTGAGGTACTGCAGCGGCAGGGTCAGCAGATAGATGGCGCCCAGGCCGCCGGCCGAGCTCCAAAAGCCCACCCCGCTGCGGGCATTGAGGGCTTCCATGACGGCGCCGTTGCCTTCGGTGAAGGCCACGTCGACCGCGGTCGCCAGCACCAGCAGGCTCAGCAGGCCAGCCAGGATCCACCAGCGCCGTCGCTGGTTGCCCGGCAGACCTGCACTCAGGCGACCCAGGGCGAGGGCCGCCAGCAGCGGCAGTGCCAGCAACAGCCAGCTCAGGGCTGGCCAGGCCCAAAGCTGCAGCACCCCATGCAAATACGGAAAGGCGAGGTTCAGGCGGGCCTGGCCCAACACCTGCAGCAACAGCGCGCAGAAACCGCCGATCAACCAGGCCGGCAGGGCCACGGCGATGGTTGTCGTGGCGATCACCAGGCCCAGAGACTGGGGCCAGTGGCGCTCGGCCAGCAGAAACATCGCGATCTGGCGATGCCATTCCGCCAGGAAGGTGCGCAGGCCGGGTGACGACGTGGGCATGGGCACCCCCATCACCGCACAGTAGCCAGCACCAAGGTGTTCCTTGAAGACTCATTGCACCGGCTTGTGGCGCCTTTGTCGCCTCTGCTAGCTAGCCGGGGTTGGCAACCGACCTCCCATGGACACCCTTCTGTTTGCCTCGGCCGTCGCCCCCAAGGGCGTGCCCGTGATCCTGCCGGCTCTGGCTGGGGCAGGAATCCTGTTCTTCCTGTCCCAGCTGTTTGTGCCCAAGTCCTGAGCGCTTGAGGGATCAGGGCGTCCGCTGACTGATGGCCTGCAGGTTGGCGGGCAGGAACACGGCCCACGACAGCAGCGAGCTGCACTGCCGTTCGCCCTGGCACCCCCCTTGGGGCCAGACGTTCTGGGCGCCATCGAGGGGGGGCTGGGGGCTCAGGTCAGCCAGGCGGAAATCGACCGGAAGCGCAGCCAGGATCCCGGCACCCGAGATGTCGCCGTTGGCCGCATCAGCGATGATCGCGGCCCGCAACGCCTCGCTGGCCTGGGCCTTGAGCGTGGCGTAGGGCACGTAGCTGCGGGTCTGCTGATTCAGCCAGCGCACTCCGGCCTCGCTGTACAGGAACCGGCTCAGGCTGATCAAGTCGACGCTGTAGGGCTTGCGCAGTCCCTGGCGCACCTGTTCGGAGGTCCAGCCCGAACGGTTCAGGCCGCCCTCAAGGCCGCGGTCTTTGATCTCGCCGCTGCTCAGAAAGGTCTCGAGCGCCTGGGCTGTGGTCGTCCACACGGCGGCGCCGGTGTTCCAGCGCACAGGGTTGGGTGTTGCTGCCAGGGCAGGGCTTGACGCTGCACCCAGACCCAGGGCCAGCGCTGCGATCAGCACGGGTTTCGCCATCTGCAGACCGGCACCAGGGCCGGAGGAACGGAGGCAAAACCTATGGAGCCTGCGCGACCCTGGCGGGCGATCGGGGCGGTTGTGCCGCAGGGGTGCCCTGGATCAGTCTTCCGGATACAGCAGTGCAGCCAGCTCGTCGGCATCGACGTCGTAGACGCGGGCCAGGGTGGTCTCGATCGCGCTGGTCACGACATCGGGCAGAAACCGCATGGCGTTGATCGCATCGTCGACGATGTCATCGGTCAGCAGCTTGTCGCCACCAAGCTTTTCGTCGTTGATCACGGCCATCACCCAGCTCTGATAAGCCGTGACCAGGTCGGCGAACTCAAGATCGGGATCGTTGAGGTCCAGGGCCATGGGGCCTTGCTCTGCAGAACTCACCGCAGTCTGGCCGCTGACCCGTCCGGTGGCAGGGTTTGAGCAGGAAAGCCGGACCCATGACCGTTCCCCCCAGCCGCGAGGCCCTGCAGGCCACCTTGTTTGACTTCGCCATTGCCGAGCTGGTGCGGCAGCACCGCGAGAGTTTTCAGCCGCTGTGGAGTGCCGAGAGTTGGGCCAAGCTGCTGATCTGGCTGGCCCTCAACTGCGGCTGCAGTGGTGACGAGGCCGGGCTGCAGGCCTTTGCTAGCGCGATGGGGCCCGCCTTCAGCGCCCGCCTGCGCCGCCTGTTCTTTGAACGGGACCTGGCTGATCTGGAGCTGCAGCTCATGGCCGATCCGGCCGAGCAGCAGGTGCTGGTGCTGCCCCAGGGGCCTGAACCAGAGCTGCTGGCGCAGGCCCGCATTCAGCAGGCGCTTGAGCGGGTTGGCCTGGGAGAGCGTGTCGCCGAGCCCGAGCGCTGGCAGCGGCTCGATGCGCTCGTGGCGATTCCCTGGTGTTAAGTCTGGCCCAGGTTGGGCTGCTGACGCTCAGGCGGCCACACCATGGCGTATTCGACATGCTGCGGAAAGGGAATGTCGATGCCTTCGCGTTGAAAGCTCTGCCAGATCGCCTGGTTCACCGCGCTGCAGATCGAGCTGTTGTCCATCGGATTGGCGATCCAGAAGCGCAGGGCGTAGTTGATCGCCGAGTCGCCGTAGCTCACCAGCAGCGCCTTGGGGGCCGGTGCATGCAGCACCTGCGGCACCGCTAGGGCCGTGGCCTCGAGTAAGGCGATCACCGTTTCAGGTTTGTGGTGGTATGCCGCGCCCACGCTCACCTGGCTGCGGCGCATGCGGTCGCTGGCGGTGTAGGTGGTGGCGGCTTCGGTGAAGAAGGTCTGGTTGGGAATCAGCAGCTCGGCGTTGTCGCGATCGCGCCACAGCAGCGTCGCCCGCAGCCCCAGCCGCCGCACCTCGCAGGGGTCGCCGTCGAGCATGAGCACCTCGCCGGGCCTCACCGAGCCCTCGAACAGCAGCCACAGGCCGCTGACGAAGTTGGAGAACACCTCCTTGATGCCGAAGCCCAGGCCCACCGACAGCCCGCCAGCTACGGCGATCAGGGCGTTGGCATTGAAACCCAGATGCACCGCCACCCCGGCCAGGCCAAGGGCCACCACCAGATAGCGCAGCATCAGTTCGGTGGCTTTGCGGCTGCTGTCGCTCATGCCCACCGCCTTCTGCAGCACCCAGGCCAGGCCTGCCGCTGGCGGACCGCAGCCCACCAGCACCAGGTACAGCACCAGCACGGCGTTGAACACCTTGCCGGCCAGCACCGGCACCCCCATCAGATTGATGACCTCGATCACGGCCAGATCGTTGATGTTGTCGAGGGTGTTGATCAACAGCACGACGCTGAACAGCAGGTAGCCGGGCCGCAACAGGCGACTTTCGAGCTGGCGCACCCGAGCGGCCGGGAGGTAGCGCTTGAGCAGCGGCATCAGCAGGTCGATCCCGTACCAGCCCAGCCACAGCTGGCCCAGCAGGGCCGCCAGTCGCCAGGGTTGCCCCAGTGCCGCCAGGCCCAGGCTCATCAGGGCTTGAAGTGCCAGCCCCAGCAGCGGATAGGCCAGCAGTGGCAGCTGCGGCCACCAGCGCCGCAGACGGGCGTGAAGCGTCCACAGCATCAGCAGCACCGTCAGCACCACCTGGATCAGCACGCTGGGCCGTTCCAGGTAGGCCAGCCAGCCGCAGATTTCGAGCAGCAGATCCCTCATGGTCGGTGGCGCAGGATCGAGACCAGCTGGTGGCTGGCGTGCTGAGGGGGGAGCTCACCGAAGACAAGCTCGGTCATCAGCGCCTGGATCTGTGGCAGGCGTGGGTCGTTGCCATGAATCAGCCGTTCCAGGATGCTGTTGCGCGCTCCATCCCGGGCCGACGTCACCATGGCGGCCAGGCGAGACGAGCTGTTCACGGGGACCTGCACAAAGCGGTTGGCGGGCAGCACGCTCTGGGAGCCCAGCGTCAGGGCGCGTTGGCTTTGGGGGGTGATGCTGGTGCGGCCAAAGGCCAGGGCGAGCTGACGGGTTGTGGGGGTGGAGTTGCGTCCCAGCGCCATCACCCGCAGCCGGTTGAGTGGGCTGGCCGGCCCGCCAGGACCACGGGGCAGTGGGCTGACCCCCAGGGCGTCGCCCAGGCGGAGATAGAGCCGCGACAGGCTGCCGCTGTCGCAGGCAATCCAGTCCAGGCGGCCGGCTTCTAGCTCGGCCATGGCCGTGGGTTGATCGGTGAAGAAGGTGATGCTCTGCTGGCTGCTGCTGGTCTGCAGCCAGCGCAGCCAGCGCTCCAGACCTTGCAGGTCGCGCGCTGTGGGTTGCTGCCCCGCTGCGGCGCGATGAATCGCGCGCAAGCCCCCCATGCTGCCGGCACTCCAGACGAGGTTGATGGGATCAATGGAAATCCCGATGGCGCGGCCTTTGGCACTGAGCGCCACCAGCTCGTTGATGGTCGTGGGTGGCTGGGGCACGCGCCTGCGGTTGAAGCAGGCCAGCTGAGTCCGCACCATCACCGGCAGGCCCGCCAGTTGCCCCTGGCTGTTGCGCAGCCGCGCGATGGCCTGTGGCCGAAACAGCCTCAGCTGCTGCGCCGTGATCGGGTAGGGATCCACCTCTCCGCGCTGCAACAGGCGCAGGGCCGTATCGCCATTGACGAACACCAGGTCGGGGGCGAGACCGGCCTGATTGCGCTGGGCCAGCAGGTTTTCGATCTGCGCCTCTGGCACCAGGTTGAACTGAAAGTGACTGCGTGGGTGCACGGCGCGGAAGCCGTGCTCCAGCAGCTTCATCCGCTGTCGAACGTCATCGAGCGTCCTGGTGTCGATGGCTTCGTCGTTGTTGATGCTGATGCTCAGGAACAGCATCCGCGGCAGTGGGGGCCGCGTGTTGCAGCCCGCCAGCGCCAGACAGCTCAGCAGCCCCAGCAGGCCGCTCAGATGCCGGCGTCGTCGGGTGCTCTGCAGCGTGCTCGAGATGGCCATGGCCCCTGCCAGCACGCCCATCATCGAGGCCGTGGCAACGCTTTGCGAGATTGGCCCCATTGCCTGTCGTAATCCCGGTGACCGAGGCCGTAACTGCCCCTGCAGCTGCTGAAGCGGCCTTGCCCAAGACCTACGACCCGGCTGGCACCGAAGCGCGCTGGCAGCAGGCCTGGGAAGGCAGCGGTGCCTTCCACCCCGACCCCGCAGCCGCTGGTGAACCGTTTGCGGTGGTGATTCCGCCGCCCAACGTCACCGGCAGCCTGCACATGGGCCATGCCTTCAACACGGCCCTGATCGACACGATCGTGCGCTATCAGCGCCTGGCGGGCAAAAACGTGCTGTGCCTGCCCGGCACCGACCACGCCTCGATCGCGGTGCAGACGATCCTCGAGAAGCAGCTCAAGGCTGAGGGGCTGCGCAAGGAGGACCTGGGGCGCGAGGGCTTCCTCGAGCGGGCCTGGGCCTGGAAGGCCGAGAGCGGCGGCACGATCGTGGGCCAGCTGCGGCGCCTGGGCTACTCGGTCGACTGGCAGCGCGAGCGCTTCACCCTCGACGCCGGCTGCAGTGCGGCGGTGATCGAGGCCTTTAACCGCCTGCATGAACAGGGGCTGATCTACCGCGGCGAGTACCTGGTCAACTGGTGCCCCGCCTCAGGCTCGGCGGTGAGCGATCTGGAGGTGGAGATGAAGGAGGTGGACGGCCACCTCTGGC
>CAYFMB010000102.1:0-6931 GCA_964344095.1 uncultured Klebsiella sp. | reverse complement strand
GGCATCACCGGCCACGCAGATGACCTGCTCGTCCGGGTGGGCCATCTGGGCACCCAGAGCCGCTGGCATGCCAAAACCCATCGTGCCCAGGCCGGCGCTGCTGATCCAGCGGCGGGGGCCGTTGCGCAAAAACTGGGCAGCCCACATCTGATGCTGGCCCACATCGGTGGTGTAAAAGGCCTTGGGTGCAAGATCGCGCAGGGCGACCACCACCTCCTGAGGCGCGATCTCACCCTCGGCAGGGGGCACCACCAACGGGTAGTGCTGTTTCCAGGAGGCGATGCGATCGAGCCAGGCATCGGTACGGGTCTCTGAACTCTCGCCGGCCGAGCGCTGCAGCATCAGCTCGAGCGCTTCGCGCACGTCCGCAACCACGGGCACATCGGGGTGACGCGTCTTGCCCATCTCGGCAGCATCGATGTCGACATGGATCACCCGGGCCCGCGGCGCAAACCCATCGAGGCGGCCAGTGACCCGGTCATCGAAGCGAGCACCCGCTGCGATCAGCAGATCGCATTCGGTGACAGCAAAGTTGGCATAGGCCGTGCCGTGCATGCCGAGCATGCCCACCGCCAGCGGGTGATTCTCGTCAAACACGCCTTTGCCCATCAGCGTGGTGGTCACCGGCAGGCGAAAACGCTCGGCCAGCTGGAGCAGCGCATCGTGGGCACCGCTACTGATGGCACCGCCACCGGCGTAGAGCAGAGGCCGGCGTGCCTGGCGGATCAGCTGCAGCGCAGCATCAATGGCGTCAACATCTGGCCTGGGGGGCAGGCTGAACCCTGCTGGCTTGACTGAGCCGGGCTCGACCGGCTCATAGAAGAATTCTTCGGTGCCCACATCCTTGGGCACATCGATCAACACGGGCCCGGGGCGACCACTAGCGGCAATCAAAAAGGCCTCAGCCACGATGCGGCCGATGTCAGCCGGATCGCGCACCACCCAGGAGTGCTTCACGATCGGCAGGGTGATGCCGAAAATATCGGTTTCCTGGAAGGCATCGGTGCCGATCGCCGCCCGCGGAACCTGACCGGTGATCACCACCATCGGCACCGAATCCATCTGGGCGGTGGCAATGCCGGTCACCAGGTTGGTGGCACCAGGGCCCGACGTCCCGAAACAGACCCCCACCTTGCCGGTGGAGCGGGCATAGGCATCGGCCGCGTGGGTTCCGCCCTGCTCGTGGCGCACCAAAATGTGGCGCAGCCACCCGCGCGACTCAGCCTTGTGCAGGGCGTCGTAAATGGGCAGGATCGCGCCGCCGGGGTAGCCAAAGATCACCTCGACGCCGTGGCGATGCAGGGCATCCATCAGGGCGTCGGCACCCTTGACCCGCATGGGCCCCCCGACCGCAGCCGGCGCGACGGGGGGTGCAGGGGTGAGAGGCGTGAGCGTCACGGCTGCAGCAGACCAGAGGGACTCCGCCCAACCCTAGGCGGCGATAGGCGTTTTGGTGCCGCGGCCATGCCTCTACGACTGTCGGCCATGGCCCGCAACACCCGAGCCGGATCGAGCCAGTGCCCCTGATGGCGCACACCCCAGTGCAGATGAGGGCCAGTGGTGCGGCCCGACAGGCCGACATGGCCGATCAGCTGACCGGTGCTCACCCGCTGGCCCTGGGACAGGAGCACCGGATCGCTGCGATACACACCTCCCCAACCGCTGCCAGCCAAATGGCAATAGATGTGTTCGTAGGGACCGGAACGAATCACCAGGCCGACGCCGCACGCCCCGTCACTGATCACCTCCTGCACCACCCCGGCCCACCAGTTGCGGATCTCTGAACCCAGGGGGGCAGCAATGTCGAGGCCGCGATGGGGTTCGACGCCGCCGTCCGGGCCCAGACGGCCGCCGTAGTGGCTGGTGTAGGCGATGAAGTTCGCCACCGGAAACACTCCCAGCCGCCAGCGGTTGCTGACGAGAGACGGCTGCGCCCCAGCCGGGTTTGACGCTTCCAGAACCAGGGCCGCGACCAGCAGGGACAACGACGCAGCGCGGCGCTGGCGATCCGGTTCAGAGCAGTCCCAGGGCATGGAGCGGTCCACGACCGCTGAGCAACTCCAGCAGGAAAGCGGAAAAACCGAGCATCGCCAAGCGGCCGTTCCAGACCTCCGAACTGTTGTTCCAACCCCAGGCCCACTTGTCCTGGGGGTAGAGCTTGACCTTGGTGGACAAGGCTGCCGCCTGATCGAGATTGACCTCAGGACCGGCCAGCGACTGCTGCACCAGATCACTCAGGGCGCTGATGAAGGTTGCGTCGGTGTCGAGGGCCGGCACACGCCGGAAATTGGTGATGCCCGATTCGGTCGCGATCTCGCGGTACTCGATATCGATCTCCTCGAGGGTTTCAATGTGCTCGCTGACGAAGCTGATCGGCACCACCACCAGATCTTTGACACCCGATTCGCCCAGTTCATGCAAGGCGTCGTCGGTGTATGGACGCAGCCACTCAACCGGGCCCACCCGGCTTTGGTAGGCGAGGGTGTGGGGATTGCCGTGCCCCATCAGCTCTCCCAGGCGCCACATGATCTTCTGAGTGCAGGCTTCGATCTCCTGCTGGTAGGGATCGCCGGCTTCCTCGACGTAGCTCTTGGGCACACCGTGGGCGCTGAAGAACACGTGGGCGGCGGCAGGGTCGCTGCAGGCCTCGACCTCTTTGGCAATGAGGCGGGCCATCGCATCGATGTAGCCCGGGTGGTCGTAGTAACTGCGGATGCAGCGCAACGGCAACCTGGCGAAGGCCGCATCGGCCTCGCGCAGACGCTTGAGCTCACGAAAGCTGGAGCCGCTGGTGCTGATCGAGAAATGGGGGTAAAGCGGCAGCACCACCACCTCTTCGATGCCGTCGGCCTTGATGTCGGCAACCGCCGATTCGGTAAAAGGGTGCCAGTAGCGCATGGCCACGTAGCTGGTGGCCTCGATGCCGCGAGCGCGCAGGGTGCTCTGCAGCTCGCGGGCCTGCTGTTCGGTGATGCGGCGCAGCGGTGAACCCCCACCGATCGAGCGGTAGGCCTCCTGGGATTTGCCGGCTCGCAGGCTGCTGATCAGCCATGCCAAGGGTTTCTGCAGGGCCGGGTTGGGCAACCGGATGATCTCCGGATCCGAGAACAAGTTGTACAGAAACGGCCCCACATCCTGAATGCGCTCAGGGCCGCCGAGATTCAGCAACAGCACGCCCACCTTGGCCATGCCCGTGATCGTGCCAACAAGGAAGCGCCGAGCGTAACGCTGCCACCGACCCCCTGGTCGAGTTGGGTGCCCAGAGATACCTTCGGGCCATGGAAGCCGATGCCGCACTGGCGCAGCAGGTGCAGCAGCACAACCGCATGCTGGCTGCCAGTGGCATTCGCCTGCGGCTCGAACTGCGCGGGTCACGGATCGGCATCCGCGGGCCACTGCCCTGCCGCAGCGGTAGCGGAACTGAGCGGGTGCAACGCCTGAGCCTGGGTCTACCGGCCAGCCAAGCGGGGTTGATGCAGGCTCAACAGCACGTGTTTGCCCTGCATCAGCAGCTGCAGCAGGGCAGCTTTGCTTGGACGCCAACGCCGGCGCACCAGCCCAGCCAGTGCGCACAGCAGCAGCTCAAGGGCCAGCTCGCTGACCAGCTCGCGGCGTTCGAGGCGGCATTTTTCGCCGACCCCCGCCGCCGCCGCAACCCCGCCGGCAGCCGCACCACCTGGACCAGCGCCTACCTCCCCTATGTCAGGCGCTTGCAGCGGCTGGCCGGCAGCGAAGCCAGCCCTGTGACCACGGCGCTGCTGCTGGACGTGCTGGAGAGCTACGAGCTGGCCAGCCGCAGCCGGCAGCAGTGCAGCACCGCGTTGGCGGCGCTAGCGCGCCACTGCGAGCTGGAGCTGCCCAGCGACTGGGCCGAACGCGGTGCCGGCTACGGCCTGCATCGCGCCCAGTTCCGGCAGCTACCCAGCGATGCCCAGATCGTGCAGCACCTCCCCCTGATCCCCAACCCACGCTGGCGACTGATCTACGGGCTGATCGCCACCTATGGCCTGCGCAACCACGAGGCGTTCTTCTGCGACCTCTCGGCCCTGGCGCCGGGTGGCGATCGTGTGATCCGGGTGCTGCCGACCAGCAAGACCGGCGAGCATCAGGTCTGGCCGTTTCAGCCCGACTGGGTCGAACGCTTTGGCCTGGCCGCCCTTGCCAGCGGCCGGGAGGCGCTGCCAGCGGTAAACACCGACCTGCGCCGCACCACCTTGCAGCAGGTGGGCCGGCGCGTGGCCGAGCAGTTTCGCCGCTACAACCTGCCGATCACCCCCTACGACCTGCGCCACGCCTGGGCCGTACGCACGATTCACATCGGCCTGCCCGACACCGTGGCGGCACGGATGATGGGTCACTCGGTGGCGATTCACACCCGCACGTACCACCACTGGATCACCCGCCGCGACCAACAGCAGGCGGTCGATGCGGCCCTGGCCCGGCTCGAGCCCCGAACTCCCCTGGCGTCATGAGCAGCCCGCTGCGCACCTTGGCCTACCGCCACCGCTGGTTCTACGAAGCGGTCACAGCCGTGAGCTCTCTCGCTGTCGGCGGGCCCCAACGGCTCAGGCAGCTGGCACCCGACTGGCTGGCAGCGCAGTTGCCCGCCGGTGCGCCAGTGCTCGATCTTTGTTGCGGTGGCGGCGAGACGTCCATGGCCCTGGCCCGGCGGGGGCTGCAGGTCACGGGCCTCGATGTGGCCCCGCGGGCCCTGGATCAGGCCCGCGAACGAGCCAGCCGTGCAGGGCTCACGATCAACTGGATCGAAGCACTTGCCGACAACCCGCCGCTGCAGCCAGCCAGCCAGGCGGGCATTCAGATCAGCCTGGCGCTGCATGAGTTCAGCGGCGCTGAACGCGATGCCGTGTTGGCCGCCTGCCATCGCCTGTTGCAACCCGGCGGCTGGTTGGCGGTGGTGGACCTTCACCCCGCCCAAGGTGTGATGGCCTGGCCCCAGCAGCTGTTCTGCGCCCTGTTTGAAACCGAGACGGCCCTGAATTTTCTGTCCAGCGACCTGGGGTGCGCCGTGGAGCGCGCCGGTCTGCACGTGGTGCAGCGCGAGCGGCTGGCGGGCGGCGCCCTGCAGCGCCTGTTGGCCCAGAAACCGACGCAGGCAGCTGTGCAGCCGCCAAAGTGAGGCGCACTGAGCCGCCATTGCACCCGATGAGCAGCACGACCCAAGCGCCAGTGAGCGCCCATGATCTCGATGCCCTGGCGGCCGAGATCGGCCCCGGCGGTGCGTTGGCGCCAGAGCGCGAGCAACAGGCCTACCAAGCCCGCATGCAGCGGCGCCAGCAGGTGCAGCGCCAGCGGGTGGGGGAGCGCAACCTTGAAAAAGGGCTGGTGCTGGTGTTCACCGGCGACGGCAAAGGCAAGACCACCGCGGCGCTGGGGCTGGTGCTGCGCACCCTGGGCCACGGCGAGTCGGTGGCGGTGCTGCAGTTCATCAAGGGCGGCTGGCAGCCCGGGGAAGCCAAGGCTCTGGAGCTGTTCGGCGACGCCTTGCACTGGCACGCTCTGGGTGAGGGTTTCACCTGGGAGACCCAGGACCGCGAACGCGATCGGGCGCTCGTGCAGGCCGCCTGGGAGCAATCGCTCGCCTACCTGGCGGACGCCAACAGAAAGCTGGTGGTGCTCGATGAGGTCAACGTTGCTCTGAAACTGGGTTACCTGGAGGTCGATCAGCTGCTCGAAGGGCTGGCCCTGCGCCCGCCCCTGACCCACGTGGCTCTCACAGGCCGCGGCGCCCCGCCTGCCCTGCTCGAGCGCGCCGACCTGGTCACCGAGATGAAGCTGGTTCGCCATCCCTTCAGGGAGCAGGGGGTCAAGGCGCAGAAAGGCATTGAGTTCTGAGCTCGTCGCCCCGTTGCCAGCGCCTGCTTCGATCTGAATGCGGTGGAACGCCCACCTCAACGCCGCATCCGCCAGGCTGGCCGCAGCACGCTGCTTCAGCTCGATCCATGCCCCGACCCCTGGTGTTCAGCGTCTTGGCGGCCGTGCTGGTGCTGTTCACCGGCGTGATGCCCGCCTGGGCGGACTTCGTGCTGCCGCCGCTCCCTTATGCAACCGAGGCGTTGGAGCCGGTGATCGACGCCCAAACAATGACGATCCACCACGACCGGCACCATGCGGCCTACGTGGCCAATCTCAACGCCCAGATCGAGACCAACCCGAAGCTCGCCGAGCTCAGCCTTGACGCGCTGCAGAGCCAGATCGCCAACTTCCCAGCAGCGGTGCGCAACAACGGAGGCGGCCACTGGAACCACAGTCAGTTCTGGGCTGTGATGGCCCCGGTCAATCAGGGCGGCGAACCATCAGCCGAGCTGGTGGCGGCCATCAACGCGAGCTTCGGTTCGCTCGAGGCCATGCAGACACAGTTCAACCAGGCGGCAGCAGCGCGGTTTGGCTCCGGGTGGGCCTGGCTGATTCGCAAACCCAACGGCAGCTTGACCATCACCAGCACGGCCAACCAGGACAATCCGCTGATGGACCTGAGCGGTATCGAACGCGGTACGCCCCTTCTTGGCCTGGACGTCTGGGAGCATGCGTACTACCTCAACTATCAGAACCGCAGGACCGAATACATCGCTGCCTGGTGGGATCTGGTCAACTGGAACGAGGTGAACCGCCGCTTCGCCAGCGCCTAACCCAGATCCCCCTGCAGCTGAGCCAGGCCATGGACCAACAGGGACAGGCCGCTGACCAGCAGGGCGCGATGCAGCTGGGGTTCCCGCCAGAGGTTGGGATCGGCGCTGGCCCGCTCGATCACCGACAGGGTCAGACGCGCCATGAGCAGCGAGGGGCGGGGGTGAACAAACGCCATGACCGCTCTGCTTTGCGCCACTGAAGCGAGCCCACTGGCAGGGCGCAAGGCCATTGCTACGCTCCAGCAAATCAAGGCCGCCCATGGGTTACAAGCGCGTTCTGCTCA
>CAYFMB010000101.1:0-6984 GCA_964344095.1 uncultured Klebsiella sp. | reverse complement strand
TGGGTGTGAGCACGATGGCCTTCAACCTGAACGGCTTCAACTTCAACCAGTCGATTCTTGATGCCCAAGGCAAGGTTCTGCCCACCTGGGCTGACGTGCTGAACCGCGGCAACCTGGGCATGGAAGTGATGCACGAGCGCAACGCGCACAACTTCCCCCTCGACCTGGCCAGCAGCGGCACGACCGCGGTGGCGCTGACCGCTCCGGCGATTGGCTAAGGCCTCACAGCTGCATCCAAGCTGACCACCAAGGCCCCCTGCTGCGGCAGGGGGCCTTTTTGTATCGCCAACACCAGGCCGGAGCCAACGGCTAGCCAGATGGGCAGCAGTTGTTGGACGCTAGGTGCAACTGGCCCGCCCACCCATGGCACTCGATCAACTCAAGGCCTTTCTGGGGGTGATGCAGAACGACCCAGCCCTGCGTCAGGAGGTGCTCGCTGCCGCCACGGCCGATGACGTGGCCCAGATCGGCAAACGACTGGGCTATGAGTTCAGCGGCGATGAGCTGCTGCGCCTATCAGGCCAGAAGGTGGGGCGCGTCACCGTCACCAAGCAGGACATTCCCGGCGAATACAACTGACGTTGCCCCCGGGGGCAACAACGGCTCGCGACGGCCCTGGCCACGTCCCTAACCACCGAGCCACGATCGGATCGTTGCGATCAGCAGCGATGCATTGATCAGCACGATCACCGCCGAACAGGCCCAGCCGACGCTCGATAACCACAACGGCGCGCGCAGATCTCCCATGGCACCGCGTCGGCCGCAGATCCACACCAGGGGGATCACCGCAAACGGCAATTGCAGACTGAGCACGACCTGGCTCAGCAGCAGCAACTGGTTGGTGGCCTGATCGCCGAGCAGCAGCACGGTGGCAAGCGCCGGCACCAGCGCCATGGAGCGGGTGAGCAGGCGGCGCTGCCAATCCGGCAAGCGCAGCTGCAGAAAGCCATCCATCACCACCTGACCGGCGAGGGTGGCAGTCAGCGTCGAACTTTGACCGGCCGCCAACAGGGCAATGCCAAACAGAAGGCTGGCCAGGCTGGTGCCCAGCATGGGGGTGAGCAAGCGGTAGGCCTCGGCCAGATCGCTCACCGGTGCGCCCAGGCGTCCGTGAAAGCCGCCACCGGCCAGCACCAGGATGGCCGCGTTGACCACCATGGCCAAGCTGAGGGCGACCACGGTGTCGAGGCTGCTGAAGCGCAGGGCCAAGCGCCGCATCGCCGCACCATCGGGCCACTGGCGGGTGCGCACCAGCTCCGAATGCAAATAAAGGTTGTGGGGCATGACGGTCGCCCCAAGAATGCCGGCCGCGAGCAACAGCTGCTGACCATCACGCAGGGTCTGAGGGTGGGGGGCAAACCCGTGCAGCACCTGCGGCCAATGGGGCTGGAGCAACACGATCTCGACGGCAAAACAAGCGCCCACCAGGGCGACCAGCGCAATCACCAGCGCCTCCAGCCGCCTGACACCCCAGTGCTGCAGGAGCAGCAGCAGCAGGGTGTCGCCAACCGTGAGCAACACACCCCAGACCAGAGGCAGGCCAAACAGCAGTTGCAGGGCGATGGCCGTCCCCACCAGTTCGGCCAGGTCACAGGCGACGATCGCGACTTCGGCCAGCAGCCACAGCGGGATGCGCCACGCCGGCGGCAACAAGCGCGCACTGGCCTGGGCCAGGTTCATGCCGGTGGCGATGCCGAGGCGGCAGCAGAGGGTCTGCAGAACCATCGCCATCAGGCTCGACAGCCCCACCACCCAGAGCAACCGGTAGCCGTACTGAGATCCGGCGGCCAGGTCGGTGGCCCAGTTGCCGGGGTCCATGTAACCGACCGCCACCAAATAGCCGGGTCCCAGAACCCGCAGAAACAAGCTCCATGCCGTGCGATCGGCCTGGATGAACACGCGGCGCTCAGACTGGCGGACTGGAGCCGTTTTCATGGCGACAGCGTAAGGACGCTGCCCCCAGCCCCAGCCGCAACGGATGGGGCAGGATGCCTGGAATCCGACTGACCCATGGCACCAGGATCCGGCGAGCCTCGGCAACAACGCTGGCCTTGGTGGCCCCTGCTGCCGCTCTATCCGTATGGCCGGCGCCGCACCATGGTGCGCGAGCTGATCGCCGGCCAGGTCTGGAGCTTTGAGCAGCTGCAAGGGGTGTACTACGTGGCGGTACCGATCCGCATGACGGTGCTCAAGCTGCGCCGCGGCCTGCTGCTCTATGCCCCGGTGGCCCCCACCGCCGAAGTGCGCAGCGCCCTGGCCGCCCTTGAACAACAACACGGTCCGGTGCTGAGCATCGTGCTGCCGAGCAGCTCAGGCCTGGAACACAAGCTGCCGATGCCGGCGATGGCACGGGCTTTCCCGTCAGCGCAAGTGTGGGTGACGCCGCAGCAGTGGAGCTTTCCACTGCAACTGCCTCTGGCATGGCTGGGCTTCCCCGCGCAGCGCACCCGGGTGCTGTTTGAGCAGGGTCTGCCCCATGGCGATGAGCTCGACTGGCTGGCCTTGGGGCCCCTGAATCTGGGGCTGGGCACCTTCATGGAGGCGGCCTGCCTACACCGCAGCAGCGGCTGCCTGCTGGTGACCGATGCCCTGGTGAGCATCGGCAGCGAACCGCCGGCCGTGTTCGATAGCGATCCGACGCCCCTGCTGTTCCATGCCCGCGAACAGGGCGATGAACCGCTGGTCGACACCCCAGCCAACCGCCGCAAGGGCTGGAAGCGCCTGGCCTTGTTTGCCTCCTACCTGCGGCCGGCCAGCCTGCGTGTCCCGCCCGTCACTCAGGTGCTGAACCAGGCCTTTGCCCCGGGGGTGCGCGATCGACGCAGCCATTTCGGCCTCTACCCATTCAGCTGGCCGCAGGGATGGGAGCAGGAGTTCACCCAGTTGCAGGCCAGCCAGGGCGACGGTGCCCAGATCGCCCCGGTGCTGGAGCGACTGGTGTTCCCACGCAGCCGCCAGTCCCTGATCGCGTGGATCCGCGCCCTAGCCCAGTTTCAGGGAGTGCGCTGGTTGATCGGTGCCCACTATGAGGCTCCGATCGCGTGCGATAGCAGCAGCCTCAACGCCCTGGCCCAGCACCTGGAAACCAGGCCCTGGGCGCCAGACTCGGACAGTTGGGAACTGCTGGCTCGTATCGATCGGTTGTTGTTGCGCTGGGGCCTGGTGCCTGAACAGCCCTGAATCCCCTGGGAATCAGAGCCTCAGTTCGCCGGGATCGGCCGCTTCAGGATCGTCAAGGCCTGCGCTGATCCAACTGGATTCCAGCTCCATGCGTTGCTCCATCTGGCGCAGGAAATATCCGGTCATCATTGCCGAGGCCAACAGGCCGGCAAGGTTGTCCCGACTGGTCTGGATCTTCACATCAAATTGTTCACCGGGCAGCATGCCGAGCAGGCCCTGAACGTTGTGGCGAATGATGTCCTGAATTTCACTGCTGGCGGAGCGAGCCACCCGCTGCAGCACATCGGGCGATTGTTCCTGCAGGTACTGAATCAGCGAGTTGCTGCTGAAGGCCTCGTTATCAGTCGTCAGGAACTCCGGGTTGAACATCTCCGGGGTGCTCCAAGTCGTGTCTGCACCCTAACCCAGCTGCTCGGTCAGACCAGGGGTCTGAGCCGTGGGGGAGAACCGAATCGGACCGAACCGCGACAACGGCCAGTAGCGCCACACGGCGGTGCCGATCACGGCCTCGCGGGGCAACGGTCCCCAAATGTGCGAATCGAGGCTGGCATTGCGGTTGTCACCCAGCACCAGCAGCTGCTGATCAGCCAGCGTCCAAGGGGCCAGGACGTAATCCATCGCTTCGGCGCCCCAATCGGGGTCGACAACTACCCCGTTGCGCAGCAGCTGACCGCCGCGCACCTCGATCTCATCGCCAGGACCGGCTACGACGCGTTTGATCAACGCCGCCGTGGGGTCATAGCCCGCCGCCAGCAGCGCCGGCGGTGGATGAAACACCACCACGGTGCCCGGGTTCAAAGGCAGTCCCAGGCGAGGCCTGATTTTTTCAACCAGAATTCGGTCCTGCAGCTGGAGGCTCGGCAGCATCGAGCCTGAGGGGATCCAGCGGGGCTCAATCACCCAGACCCGCAGGGCCAGCGCCAGCGCAACCCAGGCGAGCACGGGGAGCAGGCGCTGTCCCAGGGGCCTGTTCGGTGCTGTGGTCATGCCTGAGGTCGTGGTCGCAGGATGGTCACTCCATCCTGGACCTTGCCTGTGGGGTCTGCGCCCGCAACCGACGAACCCAACCTGGCCGCCGCCAACCTGAGGGCGGCGCTGACGCTGCTGGAGGCGCTAACCGCGGGGGGCGTTGAGGTCCTGGTGCTTTGTCCCGGCAGCCGCTCGGCGCCGTTGGCCCAGGCGGCTGCCCTGCTCGAGAGCCGCGGGATCCGTCTGGTCACGGCCATCGATGAGCGCTCAGCGGGCTTCTGGGCCCTGGGTCATGGCCGCGCCCGAGGCCGAGCAGCAGCCGTGCTGACCACGTCGGGGACCGCGGTCGCGAACCTGCTGCCGGCCGCCGTCGAAGCCGACTGGGGCACGGTGCCGCTGCTGCTGCTCAGTGCCGATCGTCCGGCGCGGCTCAAGAACTGCGGCGCCAACCAGACTGTGAATCAGGAGCAGTTTCTGAGCGGCTCGGTGCGCTGGCTAGGGCAGGGCCAGGCCGACGGCCTGGCCGCCATGGAGGCCGCTGCGCTGCACCAGCTGGCCGCCGCAGCCCTGGCCGCGGCCCACGGCATTGGCGCCCAACCCGCCGGCGCTGTGCATCTCAACCTGCCGTTTGACGAACCGCTGCACAGCAGCGCCGGCCAGTGGCAGGAGCTCTGGCGCAGTCAGCCTGCGCCCGTGACAGCAGGCTCTGCCGTGGTCGAAGCGGCCGCGCCGGCTCCCGCCACTGGCCCACCGCGACTCGATCCCGATCAGCCCGGGGTGGTGGTTGCGGGCCCTTGGCGGGGCAGCCCCCAGCAATGGCCCGAGCACCTGGCCGCACTGCAGCGCTGGCTGCAGCGCAGCGGCTGGCCGCTGCTGGCCGATGGTCTCAGCGGCCTGCGGGGGCAGCCAGGGCTGCACGCCCTGGCGGGCTACGACCTGGTGCTCGCCCAGCCGACTGCCGAACTACGGGCCCCGCAGGTGCTGCGCCTGGGCCCCCTGCCCGCCAGCCGCCGGCTGCAGCAATGGCTTAGCCACGTCGGGGGCCGCCAGCTGTTGATCAGCGAGGGGGATCCGCGCCAGCTCGATCCACTGGGGTGCGTCAGCGGCCAGTGGGCTGAGGGCCTGGTCGCGTGGGTGGCAGCCCAGGACCCAGGGCTGTGGCAGGGCAGCGCTGCAGCCGCCAACCTGGCCTTGCAGCAGCGCTGGCAGCAGGCGGATGCCGCTGTGCAACAGCTGCTCGATACCGAACTAGGCCTCGACGCACCGCTGTGCGAACCGGCCCTGGCGAGGCAGCTGAGCTGGCTGCTGCCGTCGGGAGTGCCCGTCATGCTGGCGAACAGCTCGCCAGTGCGCGACTGGGAGAGCTTTGCGGCAACCGCTGGCGCACCGCGTCTCATGGTGGGCTTCCGAGGGGCCTCGGGCATCGATGGCACCCTGTCGAGCGCCTGCGGCGTGGCCGACGCCCTGGGTCAGGCGGTGCTGATCAGCGGCGATCTGGCCCTGCTGCACGACAGCAACGGCTGGCTCTGGCGACCCCAGCTGCAGGGCCGCCTCGGGATCGTGCTGATCAACAACGGCGGCGGCGGCATCTTTGAGCAGCTGCCGATTCGCCATGGCGACGGCGCCTCATCCATGGATTTCGAGCGCCTGTTTGCGATGCCCCAACCGGTCGACACAGCCCTGCTCTGCGCCGCCCACGGCGTGCCCCACCGCAGTCTGGCCGGGTTGGCTGGTCTGGGCGAAGCCCTTAACTGGCTGCTCAAGCAGCCCCTGGCGGTGCTGGAGCTGCAGACCGACCGCCGCGCCGACGCCGTGCTGCGCCAGCGGCTGCGCACAATGGCCCAACAGCTGACGCAGCAGCCATGAGCACCCCGCAGGCATCCGTGCAATGGCAGCGCACCGGGACCTACGAGGACATCCTGTTTGAGCTGAGCGACGCGGGCCTGGCGCGCATCACCATCAACCGGCCCCACAAGCGCAATGCTTTTCGACCGCGCACGGTGCAGGAGCTCTGCGATGCCTTTGCCCGGGTGCGCGACAACCCGACCATCGGCGTGGTGCTGTTCACCGGCGCTGGCCCAGCAGCCGATGGGGGCTGGGCCTTCTGCGCCGGGGGCGACCAGAGCGTTCGCGGGGATGGCGGTTACGTCGATGACGACGGCCTGCCGCGGCTCAACGTGCTCGACCTGCAGCGGCTGATCCGCAGCCTGCCCAAGGTGGTGATCGCCCTGGTGGCGGGCTATGCCATCGGCGGCGGGCAGGTGCTGCACCTGCTCTGCGACCTGAGCCTGGCGGCCGACAACGCCGTGTTTGGCCAGACAGGGCCGCGGGTGGGCAGCTTTGACGGCGGCTTCGGCGCCGGCTACCTGGCCCGGGTTGTGGGCCAGCGCAAGGCACGCGAGATCTGGTTTTTGTGCCGTCAGTACGGCGCCGATGAGGCCTTGGCGATGGGCCTGGTCAATGCGGTCGTCCCGCTCGAGCAGCTGCAGGCCGAGGGGGAGCGTTGGGGCCTGGAGGTGCTGCAGCACAGCCCCACAGCGATTCGCTGCCTCAAGGCCGCGTTCAATGCCGAGACCGACGGGCTGGCGGGCATTCAGGAGCTGGCCGGCCAGGCCACCCATCTCTTTTACCGAACCGCTGAAGGGCAGGAAGGCCGCAACGCTTTTCTGGAGAAACGCAACCCCGATTTCAGTGACGTCCCCTGGTTGCCCTGAGCCGCTGCAGGTTCTGCCCTGATCGCTACAGGGCCCGCCAGAGGCTGCCCGTAAAGTTGCGCCCACCTGAGCCGCCCCCGCGTGCGAATCCTGTTTGCCGCCGCCGAATGCGCCCCCATGG
>CAYFMB010000100.1:0-6997 GCA_964344095.1 uncultured Klebsiella sp. | reverse complement strand
CCGCCGCCCGTAAAAAAGATGTGATCAAAGCGGTGTTGCAGCAGCGCAGCGGCTGTGTTCCCGCCACCGAGAACCACCTGAACCACATCGCTGGCAAAGGTCTCAGGGATCAGTTCGGCGATCAGGGCGGCGGTGGCCGGCGTGTGCTCCGATGGCTTGAGCACGGCGGTGTTGCCGGCGGCCAGGGCGCTCACCAGGGGGTGCAAGCACAGCTGCAACGGGTAATTCCAGGGGCTGAGGATCAGAACGCAGCCCAGGGGTTCACTCATCTGCCGCGCTTGGGCCGGCAGCAGATAGGGCGCCACAGCTAGCGGCTGCGGCGCCATCCAGCGGCGTAGGTGGCGGCGGGTGTGGCGCAACTCCTGGCGCACCGCCACCAGCTCGAGCGTCGCTTCCAGTTCGGGCTTGCCCAGGTCGCTGGCCAAGGCCTCGACCACCCGGTTTTGCTGGGTCTTGAGCAGCTGCTCCAGCCGTTGCAACTGCTCAAGCCGCCACTGCAGGGAGCGGCTGGTGCCGCTGCGTACCGTCTGCCGCAGCGCCTCGAGGGGCAGGGCGGCAACGGTTGGCTCTGAACCCATCAGGCGTCAGCGGCGACCACGATTCTGGAGGTGAGCGGCGCGGCCTCGAGTTGGGCGATCAGGCGCTGCAGGGAGGCATGTTCGCTCAGCTCATCCAGCAATAGCACCCTCCAGGGGGCATGGCTGCGTAGGGGCCGCACGGCCATGCCCCGCAGGGCCGCCGGGGGCGCAGCGGGTTGGTGAGGCAGCACGGCAAGGTCCAGAACCCGTTGGTGCAGCAGCGCCAAGGTCTGTTCTGCGCCGTTCCAGCAGCGGGGGAGCGGGCCACTGTGGCTGAGCAGATCCGGTTGAAGCGGGACATCGGCATGGCTGACCCACTGCAGCCGCTGAGGCCCCTGGTCCAGGCGCAGCAGTTGGGCTGCCTGCCTCAGACAGTGCAACAGCTCAAGGTTGTTGCGTGCCCCGTAGCGACCACCCTCCTTGCAGAAGTCGAGCGCCAGTAGGTCGCTGACGCGCCGGTACATGCGCGAGACAGAACTCTGATCGCACGTGATCCAGCTGGCCGTGGTCGCGGTGCTGCCGGTGATCTCGAGCAGATCCAGGATCCTGATGCCATCAGGAAAGATGTCGCGCATCTTCCAGCCTTGGACGTGAATGCACCGTATGCATCACGTTGGGCCCAGCGGCCGCGCCTACCCGCTATTGGGTAGGTCCTGCAGCAGCGGCAGCGTCAGGGCCACGGCGGCGCCCCCCAGCGGCGCGGGCCCGAAGTTGATCGTGCCCTGGTGGTTCTCCAGGGTCGTTTGCACCACGAACAGCCCTAGTCCTGAACCTTCGGGCCGGTGGCTTTGCAACGGCTCGAGCGGGTTGTCCAACGGCGGAAATCCAGGTCCGTTGTCGGCAATGGTCAGCACGGCTTGAGCCTGACGGCATTCGAGGCTCACCTCGATCCGGCGGTCGCCACGTTGGAGCTGCAAGGCGTCAACACAGTTGCGCAGCAGGTTGACGATGGCGATCTGCAGCTGGGCGCTGTCGCCTTGGATCGGGCAGGGGGCCTCCAGCCCCTGGCAGCTGACCTCGACATCAGCCCTGCTGAAGCTGGGCTTCATGTAGAGCAAAGCGCTGCGGGTCACATGGGCCAGGTTGAGGGGGTGGTGCTCGGTCTGCACGTTGCGCAGCAGGGTGCGCATCTTTTCAATGGTCCTGACCACCTCGTCGGCGGCGGTGGCAATGGTGTTGATCTGCACCCGCACCTGGGCGCTGAGCTCGGGGGTGCTGTCAGCGTTTTGCAGCAGTAGCCGCGCGCTCAGCAGAATGCGGCTCAACGGGCTTTTGATCTCGTGGGCGACTGCTGAAGCCTCAAGGCTGCTGCGCAGCTTGAGCTTGAGCAGCTCCAGCGCTTGTGCATCCTTGAGGTGTTCGCGGCGGGCTGCTTCAGCCAGCTCACGCTGCGACTGCTGCAGCTGCTCCACCAGGGCTGCGAAGGCCTCAGCCATGCTGGCCAGCTCGGCGGCAGCCCCGGGTTGCAGCCCAGGGCCAAACGGCTGTTCAGGCGCTAACAGTTGTGCCCTGGCCTGCTGCTGCAGCCGCAGCATTGGCGCCAGCAACCAGCCGATCAACTGGCGGTTGAGCCCCACAGCACCCACCAGGGCCAGGCCGCCCACAATCAGTGCTGCCCGCGATTGCGCATCGCTCTCGGCCAGGGCTCGGTCCTGGCTGAGGGCGGTGATCAGTAGCCAGTCGAGACCCTCGGCTCGCCCCCAGGGCCAGGCTTCCAGGCTGTACGTGCGCCCATCGGCCTCGACGGTCTGCAACTTGGTTCCGCCGCGGGGGGCGATGGTTGCCCGGTGCAGCCGCAGACCCTGGTGTTGGGCCTGCGGCACAAAAAAGCTGCGTGCGGCGGCCTGGGCCACCGGATCGCTGAGCTGATCGAGACGGGCTCGCCGGCCCCTGGTTCCGGGGTGCACCAGGCTCAGATCGGGGCGCGAGCTGGCCACCAGCAGACCGTTGGGCTCGACGATCAAGGCCATGCCCGTTTGGTTGTGCCAGAGCTGATGCAGCCAGGTGCTGAGCTGGCGCAACACGAAGTCGACGCCGATCACGCCCTGCAGGACGCCGCGCCGATCCCGCACGGGAGCGTTGTAGGAAATTGCCAGCACCTGGGGCTTGTCTTCCCACTGGTAGATGCGGCTCCAGATCGGGCGGTTGGCCCTGACCGTGTCGGCGTACCAGGCTTCCTGGTGGAACGTGGTCATGCCGGGAACCACGTCGAGCAAACGACCGCGTTGGCCGAGGGAACCCATCGCGTACACCCCCAGGCGGCCGCGGCCCAGGGGGGCAGCACTGTCTTCGTTGAGCAGCAACTGGCCGTCATCAAGCCGCTCCACGCCAATGAAGCTGCCGCTGCGGCTGCCGTAGTTGATGTAGCCCACTGGGTAGAGCTGCATTTGGCGCCAGAACATCTGCGCCATCTGATCGAAGTTGTTGAGATCGATCGCCCCCTGCTCAATGGCCAGCAGGTTGGCGCGGTTGAGGGTCTGCGGTGCCGTCAGCCGCGTCGAGAGTGCTTCTGACAGCGCGGTGAGTTGATGGCGCTGGCGTTCGAGGGCGAGGCGCTCGAGCCCTTCGCGGCGACCGGTGGCATAACCCAGCACACCCAGCGCAGTGCCCAGCAGCAGCAGTTGCAGCCCGCTGGCCAGTGCCAGCCGAACTGACAACTGACGCGGGAGCCAGGCCACTTAGAGCCTGGCCCTCTGCAGGGCGGCATGACGCACCAGTTCGGCCCCGCTACAGCCCAGGCGTCGGGCAATGGCCTTGCGGTGTGTTTCGACGGTGGTGATTGAGAGGGTCAGCTCGCGGGCAATCTGTTTGTTGCTGAGCCCCTCACCAATCAGGTCGAAGATGCGCTGCTGCGCCGGGGTCAGGGCCACCGCCAGCTTGGGAGCGCCAGGCAGCAGTTCGGCGATCACCGCGATCAGGCTGTCAAAGGTGGCGGTCTTGTCGACGACACCCAGCAGCAGAGGTTGCAGCGCTTCGGGGCAGACAAACCCTGCAGCCTGGGCTGAGAGCACGACGGCGCGGGCCTCGGGCGCCCACTGCGCCAGGCTGGCGAGCACGGGGAGTCCATCCCCATCGGCCAGGGTGAGATCGAGAATCAGTAGATCGGGTTTGTGCAGACGACAAGCTGCCACTGCGGCCTGAACTGTGGCTGCAGTGGCGATCACCGTGATGCCGAGCTGGCGTTCGAGCAGCTGTTGCAACAGCTCCAGAAACATCAACTGGTCTTCAACGATCAGGCAGCGCAGGGGGCGGTGCATGGCGAGACGCTGTGATCACGCGGGCAGGTAATAACGCACCAACGTGAACACCCGGTTGTGGCGTTCATCGAGGGCCTGGCGCATGTTGATGCCGCGCTGGTTGAGCAGCAGGCTGTCGAAGCGATACCGCGGGATCGCCATGGGCATCACGATCGTGAGGGTCTGGTTGGGATGGGCCTGCTCCTGGGCTTCGACGAAGTCCACAAACGGATTGACCAGCGAGGCATAGGGGCTTTCCAGGACCTGCAGTTCCAGGCCCGGGTCTGGTCCCACCAGCGCCTGCCAGCGCTGGCGGATCTGGTTGGGGTCGTCTTCTTCAGCCAGCACCCAGACCCCCAGCACGCGGTCGGAGACTGTGGCTGCATAAGCAAGCGCCTCCAGGGTCGGCTGGCTGAAGGAGGCGATCCAGACGATGCTGGTGTTGCCGATGGCGGGTTGCCGCGCCGGGATCGTGAGTGGCGCTACGCCCTCGGCCGGGACCGCCATGGCGCGGTAGACGCGCCGGTAGCGGCCGCGAATGCGTGCCAGCAGGATCACCAGAACCGGGATGGCGATCACCACAGTCCAGGCCCCTTCGCCAAATTTGCTGATCACGATCACCAGCAGCACCAACGCGGTGGTGACCGCTCCCAGGGCGTTGAGGGCGGCGCGTCCCTGCCAGCCGGCACCGCGCTGACGCCACCAGCGCACCACCATGCCTGCCTGCGACAGGGTGAACGCCATGAACACGCCCAGGGCGTAGAGGTTGACCGCCACGGTGGTGTTGCCCTGGCACAGCAGCACGATTAAGGCGGTGGCGGCCAGCAGCACGCCGATGCCGTTGTTGAACACCAGTCGGTCGCCGATCCAGCCCATCTGGCGGGGCAGAAACTGGTCTTTGGCCAGCATCGCCGCCAGCCGCGGAAAGCCGGCAAAGGCGGTATTGGCGGCCAGGGTCAGGATCAGCAGGGTGGTGATCTGCAGCGCCCAGAACAGGGGGCTGCCCTCGCCGAAGACGCGAATGCCGATCTGGGCCAGCACGGTGCGGTCCGGGTTGGGCGCCACGCCATAGAGCCAGGCCAGGCCGCTGACGGCGACAAACAGCGCTGCCAGCAAGCCACCCATGACCAGCATCGTGGCCCGGGCCCGCGGGGCCGATGGTTCGCGGAACACCTGGACCCCGTTGGCGATCGCCTCGATGCCGGTCATGGCCGAGCAACCCGAGCTGAACGCCCGCAGGATCAAAAACAGCCCGAGTGGTTCGGCGGCCTTGACCAGCGGGGCCGGATCGGGCTGGAAGCCATGCACGCCGATCAGGTTCTGCAGGCCGAACAGGGCCAGCAGCACCACCATGACGACAAAGGCGTAGGTGGGCAGGGCGAAGACCTTGCCCGCCTCGCGCACCCCGCGCAGGTTGGCCCAGCCCACGGCCACCAGCAGCAGCAGGGCCAGGGGCACCTCGTAGGGGAGCAGCGACGGCAGCAGCGACGACAGCGCCTGGGTGCCGGCCATCAGGCTCACCGCCGCCGTCAGGGTGTAGTCGACCAGCAGCGAGGCCGCGGCCACCAGGCTCGCCAGGGTACCCAAGTTCTCGCGGGCGACCACGTACGAACCGCCGCCTTCGGGGTAGGCCTCGATCGTCTGCCGGTACGAGAGCACCACCACGCCGATCAGGGCGATGATCGCCGCCGTGATCGGCAGCGACAGGCCCAGGGCGCCGCTGCCGGCCAGGATCAGCACCCCCAGGGTCGCCTCGGTGGCGTAAGCCACCGAGGACAGGGCATCGGACGACAGGATCGGCAGGGCCTCAAAGCTCGAAAGCCGCTCGCTCGTCGACGCCGAACGGGGTAGGGGCTTGCCGAACAGCTGCTCGCTGAGCTCAGGGGCCACAGGTGTGCTGTAGATCAGCCCTCAGCATGCACCGCAATGCAGCGGCAGCGACTGATCATTAAGCCCTTGACGAGACTTGAACTCGTGACCTCTCCCTTACCAAGGGAGTGCTCTACCGCTGAGCTACAAGGGCATGTGGAAGGTGGGCCGGGTTGGATTTGAACCAACGTAGGCAGAGCCAGCGGATTTACAGTCCGCCCCCATTAACCACTCGGGCACCGACCCGAACCACACCGCAAGAACTTACCAGCCGGTGGGGCGCCCCCGGATCGCTTCCTACGATTCGGGCCTGATCTGCCGGTTGACCCGCTCTGATGCGCATCCTGCTGCTCAATGGTCCCAACCTGAATCTGCTGGGTCAGCGCGAGCCCGGGCTGTACGGCGCCCAGACCCTGGCGGCCATCGAGGCAGACCTGGGGCAACAGGCCCGCGAGCTGGGCGCTTCCCTGGAGACGTTTCAGAGCAACCATGAGGGTGCCCTGGTCGACCGCATTCACGCGGCACTGGGCAGCTGCGACGGCATCCTGATCAACGCCGGCGCCCTGACGCACACCTCGATCGCCCTGCGCGATGCGCTGCTGGGGGTGGCGATTCCATTTGTGGAGCTCCACCTGAGCAACGTGCACGCGCGGGAGCCGTTCCGCCAGCACTCGTACTTGGCCGACAAGGCCATCGGGGTGATCAGCGGCTTTGGCCCCGCTAGCTACCGCCTGGCGCTGCTCGGCCTGGTCGAGCGGCTGCGCAGCGGTTCATGAGCGCGCTGCTGGACAACCCCACGGCGCGGGTGCGTTGGCTTGCCGCTCCCAGCAGCGCTGCCTGGCTGGAGGCCGTCGTCGAGCGTCCTGACCTGCTGCTGATCGATCACGCACACTGCGAGCGCAAGGCCGCCGGCGTGGCCCTGCAGCTCATGTTTCGCTACCCCAGCGATGTGGGGCTGGCCGAGGCCCTGAGCCCATTGGCCCGCGAGGAGCTGGAGCACTTTGAGCTGGTGGTGGAGCTGCTCAAGCGCCGCGGCATTGCCCTGCGGCCCCTGCCGGCCCCCGCTTATGGCGCCACGTTGGCTGCGGCGGTGCGGCGCCAGGAGCCCGAGCGGATGTTGGATTCGTTGTTGGTGGCAGGGTTGATTGAGGCTCGCAGCCATGAGCGCATGGCCCTGCTGGCGTCCCATGGGCCCGATCGGGAGCTGCGGGAGCTCTACGGCGAGCTGCTGGCCAGCGAGGCCCGCCACTTCGGCCTGTACTGGGTGCTGGCCGAAGCCCGTTACGGCCGCGAGGTCACCACGGCCAGGTTGGA
>CAYFMB010000099.1:0-7029 GCA_964344095.1 uncultured Klebsiella sp. | reverse complement strand
GCGTCTATGTCGCCAACAAAGAAAAAGCCTGCACCCGGGTGGGCATCACCAACCATGGCGCCCATCTGGCAGCCAACACCCCCGCTGCCGAGGTGCTGCAGACCATTCAGCGCCTGAACGCCGACCCCGCCGTCGACGGCATCCTGCTGCAGCTGCCCTTGCCCGCCGGGCTCGACGAGGGGCCCCTGCTGGCTGCCATCGACCCCGAAAAGGACGCCGACGGGCTGCACACCCTCAATCTGGGCCGGCTGCTCAAGGGCGAGCCGGGGCCCCGCAGCTGCACCCCTGCCGGGGTGATGGCGCTCTTGGCTGCCGCCGGTGTGGAGCTGGCCGGCAAGCGAGCGGTGGTGGTGGGCCGCAGCATCTTGGTGGGCCAACCGATGGCGCTGATGCTGCAGGCAGCCAACGCCACGGTCAGCGTGGCCCACTCGCGCACCAGCGATCTGGCCGCCCTGACCCAGCAGGCCGACGTGCTGGTGGTGGCGGCCGGCAGGCCCGGCATGATCGGCGCCGAGCACATCAAACCGGGAGCGGTGGTGGTGGATGTGGGCATCCACCGCAAGCCCGAAGGGGGGCTCTGCGGCGATGTGCGGTTTGCCGAGGTGGAACCCATTGCCAGCGCCATCAGCCCGGTGCCCGGTGGCGTGGGTCCGATGACCGTCACCCTGCTGCTGGTCAACACCGTGAGCAGCTGGTGCCAGCGCTGCGGCCTGACCAACCCCCTGGCCGATCTGCTGCCCTGACGCCAGCCTTCAGCCTGAGAGAATCGCCGCAATTGTGCAGCTTGGATGAGCGCGGCGGTGACGTCAGCCTTTGATTTCGCCGCCTATCTGGAGGGGGCACGGCAGCAGGTCGAGTCAGCGCTCGACACCTCGCTCGGCCCAGAGCGACCCGAAAGCCTGCGCGAGGCCATGCGTTACTCGCTGCTGGCCGGGGGTAAGCGGCTGCGCCCCATTTTGTGCCTGGCAGCCTGCGAGCTGGCCGGCGGCGACGGTGCCATGGCCATGCCCACAGCGGTGGCCCTGGAAATGGTCCACACGATGTCGCTGATCCATGACGACCTGCCGGCCATGGACAACGACGACCTGCGCCGCGGCCGCCCAACCAACCACAAGGTCTATGGCGAGGCCAACGCGATTTTGGCGGGCGACGCCCTGCTGACCCGCGCCTTTGAAATGGTGGCGCTGCGCAGCCCCGGCGTACCAGCCGAGCGTCTGCTGGCCGTCGTGGGCGAACTGAGCCTGGCCTCAGGCGCCCCGGGACTGGTGGGTGGCCAGGTGGTCGATCTGGAGTGCGAGGGCAAGAGCGTTGATCTGGAGACCCTCGAATACATCCACCTGCACAAGACCGGTGCCCTGCTTCGAGCCTGCGTGCTGTGCGGCGCCCTGATCGGCGGTGCCAGCGACGGCCTGCTGGAAGCCCTGCGGGTCTATGCCCGCGGCATCGGCCTGGCCTTTCAGATCATTGACGACATCCTCGATGTCACCGCCAGCAGCGAGGTGTTCGACAAGACCACCTATCCCAAGCTGCTGGGGCTGGAGGAATCGCGCCGCCGCGCCGATGCTCTGGTCGCCGAAGCCAAGACTGCGCTTGAACCCTTTGCCCTGGGTGAAGCTGCAGCCCTCAAGGCTGCACCGTTGCTGGCCCTGGCCGACTACATCACCGGGCGCGACCGTTGATGGACCCTGGAGTCACCAGTCCTGATCTGGGCCTGCTTGGCCTGCTCGACAACGGGGTCCTGTGGTGGGGCCTGGCCGCCTGCGGTGTGGCCCAGCTGTCCAAACTGCTGATTGAGCTGGCGGTGCATCGGCGCTGGAACCCCAAGGTGCTGATCGAGACCGGCGGCATGCCCTCGAGCCATTCAGCCCTGATGACCGGGTGCGCTGCGGGCATTGGCTGGCAACTGGGCTTTGACAGCCCCCTGTTTGCCCTGGCGGCAACCCTGTGTTTTGTGGTGCTGTACGACGCCAGCGGTGTGCGCCGCGCTGCTGGCCTGACCGCTGCCCGGGTCAACGCGCTGGCCGCTGCCTCGCAGCCCAGCGATCGCAGCGCTGCAGCCAAGCAGAAGCCCCTCAAGGAAAACCTGGGCCACACCCGCCTTGAGGTGCTGATCGGCAGCCTCATGGGCCCGCTCGTGGCCCTGCCGGGGCTGGTGCTGGTGGGCTCCCCCTGGCAGTTGGCCCTGGGCTGGGGCTGGGTGCAGGCGCTGACACCACCCCTGGGATGAACCCGGCCGCCGCCGCGCTGACCGGCGATCAGCAGCGGGCCGAAGCGGCATTTGCAGACTGGCTGGGCCAAGCCGAGCGCGGCCTGCCCTTTGTGCTGAGCGGCTTTGCCGGCGCTGGCAAGACGTTTCTGTCCATGCGCCTGCTGGCCGCCGCCGATGCAGCAGGACTGTGCTGGACCGTGGCCGCCCCAACACACAAAGCGGTCGGCGTGCTGCGCAGCCACCTGGCCAGCAGCGCGCTGCAACCCACCTGGTACCCCGCCACGATCCACCGCCTGCTGCGGCTCAAACTGAAGCGCCAGGGGGACCTTGAGCGCTGCGAGGAGACCGCGCAGACGGCCGCAGCCCTCGAGCACCTCGGCCTGGTGCTGATCGATGAAGCCTCGATGGTGGACAGCAGCCTGCTGGAGATCTGCCTGCGCTGCGCCCACCCCTTTGGCACGCGCTTGGTGTTTGTGGGTGATCCGGCCCAGTTGCCCCCGGTGGGCGAAGCCAGCAGCCCGGTGTTTGCCCTCAAGCGAGCCCAGCGGGCCGATCTGTGCGAAGTGGTGCGGCACCAGGGCCCAGTGCTGCATCTGGCCACGGGCATTCGCAACGGCAACCTGCCCTGCCGGCGTCCACCACCGTTGCCGGCAATCAGGGCTGCCAACGGCCAGGTCCAGTGCCTGCCCCCCGACGCCTGGCTGGCCGCGGCCCAGGCGGCCCTGCGCCGCAGCGTCGAGCTCGACAATCCCGACCATGCCCGCCTGCTCTGCTACACCAATCGCGCCCTGGAGCGTCTGGTGCCCTTGGCCCGCCGCGCCCTGCACGGCGACATGGCCGACCAGCTCAGCGTGCTGCCCGGCGAGGTGCTGATCAGCCGCAGCGCCGTGATGGCCCCGGCCTGCACCGGTGGCGAGGAGGCCGCCGAGGCCGTCGCCGAAGACCCCGACATGGTGCTGGGCTCCAACCGTGAGTTGGTGGTGCGCGATGTCGAGCCGGTGCGTTTTGACCTGGCCGAGCTGGGCATCAGCAGCGCCGACTTGGGTCCCGATCAGGCCGTGCCGGTGATCGACACCCTCAAGGCCGTGGTCGACGCCGGTGAGAGCCAGCTGGGACTGCGGCTGCTGCCAGTGGCAGGCAGCGCCGGCCGGCGCCACATCGATGCCGTGCTGCAGCGGCTGCGCCAGCAGGCCCGCAGCGCGGCAACCGCAGGCGCCAAAGCCGAGGCCAAAGCGCTCTGGCGGCGGTTCTTTCTGCTGCGCGACGCCTTCGCCTCTCTGGGTCCCGCCGCGGTGCTGACAGTGCACCGCAGCCAGGGCAGCACCTTCGGCGAGGTGTTCGTCGACGCCGATGTCTACTGGCCCAGCGATCTGGTGCTGCGTCAGCAACTGGTGTACGTGGCCGTCAGCCGGGCCAGTCAGGCCGTCACGCTGATGGCAGGTGCCGCCAACCCGGCCGACCGGGACCTCTGGGAACGCTGGTTCTACGCGATCTGACGCGCGGCTTGCGCTCAGCCCAAACGCAGGCCCTGAATGCCCTGCCAGCCCAGGTAGAGCGCCACGGCAATGCCCATGACCCCCACCAGGGCATCACCACGAGCGAGCAACCACTGCTTGCCACGCTGCAGTGTTGGCAGCACGCGCTCCTGACCCAGCAGCACCACCGCCAACAGGGGCAATAGCAGCAGCACCGCACTCAGCAGGCTGAAGCCCAGGGTGATCAGCAGCTCCTGCAGCCGGGCCAAATGGGCCGACAACAGACTGCCGGCAGACTTCGCAAACAGGAACAGGTCGTCGGGGCTGGCCACCTCCAACAGCGCACTGATGCCCAGCAGCGGCGGCAGGGCCATGGCGCAGAAGCGATCCAGCTGGGCCGCCCAGGCCGGTGCCTGGCCACTCTCCTCACGGCTGCTGAGCAGTTCCTTGAGCCCCAGGGCCAGCAGCGCACCGGCCGCCAGCAGGTCCAGACCGGTGCGATGGCTGCTGCCCTTGTCCATGCTCAGCAACAGGCCGTGACCAACCGTGAGCAGCAGGGTCATCGTCAGTGCTGCGGTGACGATCCAGGCCAGCACCAGCAACCCGCCGCGACGCAGCGGGTTGGGTCCCAGCAGCAGCAGCAGCAGCAGGGCGATGTGCAGCGGCGAAAAACCGATGGCCAGCGCAAAGGCCGACAGCTCGCTCAGCAGTTGCGGCAGTGATTCAGCCGTTGCCGCTGTCGTGGTGAGGGCCAGCAGAGGGGGGTGAAGCAAACGGGTGTCAGGCGACCGGACCATTCCAGCGCAGGAGCACCCGCTGCTCGCGCTCGAAACCCAACACACTGACCGTGGCGGTGCTGAGCGCGAACAGAGCGCCAGCGCTGGCCCCCAGGCCCAGCCAGGTGCCGGCGAGAGCCCGCAGGATGTGGCCATGGGCCACTAGCGCCACGCGCGGCGTCGGCCCAGCGGCCAGGGCGTGGGCGATCACCCGCTCACAGCGCTGCTGCACCTGGGCTGCTCCTTCACCGCCCGGGCAGCCGTCGCGCCAGAGCGTCCAACTGGGTCGCTCAGCGCGGATCGCCGCGGTGGTGATGCCCTCGTAGTCGCCGTAATCCCATTCGCACAGATCGGAGCTGACCTGGGCCGCCGCACCCAGACCCGCCAGTTCGCAGGTGCGGCGAGCCCGCTCGAGCGGGCTCACCAGCACGGCATCAAACGCCACACCGGCCAGGGCAGGCGCCAGGGCGCGGGCCTCCTGCTCGCCCTCGGCCAGCAGTGGCAGATCGGTGCGGCCTGTGTGCCGTCCATTGCGAGACCAGGCGGTGGCACCGTGACGCAGCAACCACAGCTCAGCAGCGGCAGCGGCCATGGCCTTCAGCGCACGATTTCAAACCAATCGGCCCCGGTGACGGCCACCTGGGTGGTGGTCACCCGGTGCACCTGGGCGGCGGTGGGGCCACGCTCACACCAGAGCCGTAGATCGTTGAGCACCGGTGCCGGTCCTTCAACCTCGATCAACACGCTGCCGTCGGGACAGTTGCGCACCCACCCGCCCAGGCCGAGAGCCTGGGCCTCGGTCAGGGTGGCCTGGCGGAAACCAACCCCCTGCACCCGCCCGCTGACGCTCAGGCGCCAGCGTTCAGCGCTGATCTGGGGTCGTGGATCACCGGGCTGCAGAAAGCGGCGGCTGGCGGCAGCGGCGCGGCGTTCACGGCTGCGGCGGCCAGGCGACGGGGAATCTCCGGGCATCCAGCCCAGTGGAGATGAAGCCAGCTGGCGTGCACGTTTGGCGCTGTCCATCCTTCCTCATGCGCTGGGCATCCCCAGCCTTCAAGCTGCCACAAACCGCGGCGGGCGGCCACAACCGAAGCGGCCGCGGGGCGGTCCTGCAGCTGCCAGCGGTGAAATTCGTGACCGCGCCAGCGCTCACCAGGGCGGGTCAGCAAACCTGAGGCGTTGCAGCGGGCCTCGCGGTAGCCCAGGCTGAGGCCCCCGCGGGCAGCCGCAAACGGCAACACCCCGGCCATGGCATGCCAGCGGCCGGCCGCATCGGCCAGTTCCTGCCCCAGCAACAGCAGCCCGCCACACTCGGCCAGCAGCGGCACCCCCAGGGCAGCTGCCTGTCGCAGGCTGCTGCGGGCCCGCTCGGCGGCGGCCAGCTCGGCAGCCCACAGCTCCGGATACCCGCCCGGCAACACCACAGCGCGGCAACCCGTCGGCAGCGGCTCATCGGCTGTGGGGCGCCAGGGCCAAGGCTCCAGACCCACCGCCTTGAGCAGTTCGAGCGCCTCGGGATAGACAAATTGAAAGGCCTGATCGCTGGCTACGGCGACCGGCACAGGTGCCGCAGCGGGCACGGCCTGGCGCTTTGGCGCCAGCAGGGCGTCGATCGGGTCCAGGGTTCCCGCCGGCGGCGCAGGGGCCTGCAGCAGCGGCCAGAGCCGCTCCAGATCGAGGTGCTCGTGGGCCAGGGCAGCCCAGCGCTCAGCGCGCTGGGCAAAGTTGGGCAGCTCGGCCGCACTGAGCAGCCCCAGGTGCCGCGAGGGCAGCGCAAGCGCGTCATCGCTCGGCACCACCCCCAGCAGCGGCACGTCGATGGCGGCCAAGGCCTCGGCCAGCAGGGCGCGGTGACGCGGGCTGCTGACGCGGTTGAGCACGACACCGGCGAGCTGCACCCGCGGCGGTCCGTGGTCGCGGAAGCCCCGCACCAGGGCCGCCAGGGAGCCGGCCTGACGCGAGGCCTCGACCACGAGCACCACCGGCAGATCGAGCTGGGCTGCCACCTCGGCCGAGCTGCCCTCGCTGCCGGCACCGCGACCGTCAAACAGACCCATCACGCCTTCAACCAGGGCCAGCTGGGCGCGACTGCCATGCCAGACAAAGCTGCGCTGCACCCAGTCGGGCCCGCACAGCAAGGTGTCGAGATTGCGGCAGGGGCGACCCGCCAGGCGGCTGTGCAGCTGGGGGTCGAGGTAGTCGGGCCCCACCTTGAACGGCTGAATGGTCTGGCCGCGGCGCGATGCCGCGGCGATCAGCATCAGGCTCAACAGCGTTTTGCCGCTGCCGCTGGTGGGAGCCGCGATCAGACAGGCCACGGGCAGCGGCGACGCACAGGCAGCTTGTCAGGCCGGCAACAGCCGGGCAGCGATGGCCACGGCCGATGCCATCAGCGGATTGGTGGTGTCGTGGCCGCCGCTGAGCAGGCGTGCCAGCTCCTCCTCCTCGGTGGCGTTGGTGACGGGCACCACCTCCTCGAGCAGCTCCATGCTGGCCATGCCGCCGGCTTCAAGGCGCATGCACCCCCCCGTCTCTGAGCAGAGGATCACGCACAGAGGGGGACGGTCGT
>CAYFMB010000098.1:0-7060 GCA_964344095.1 uncultured Klebsiella sp. | reverse complement strand
AGCTGTGGGCCGTGGGCAGCCTGATCGACGATCTGGTGGTGCAGAACTACGCCTACTCGCTGGCCGGTTTTGCCAAAGACCTCAACCAGCCGGCTCTGGTGAAGGCCCGTGGTTGGGGCATGCCGGTCGAGATCGGCATCCTGGCGGGGTTCGGTGGGCGCACCCCCCCCATGGGCACGCTGGGGGAGAAGGTGCGTCTCAGCTTTGAGCAGGGTTATGGCGTCATTTACTTCTACTGGGAAGGGCTCTGGGGCCTGCATGCTGGCCCCGAGGGCGGCGCGGCGCGCCAGGCCGCCTTTGCCCAACTGCATCGCTAAGCCACCAGGCACTGCTCCACCACCTCGCGGGTGTTGGTGGACAGCGGGGCCGCAGCGAGTTGATCCAGAGCTCCGCGCATCAGCTCGGCCCGTGCCGGCCCGTAGCTGCGCCAGCGGCTCAGCACCTTGGCCAGCCGAGAGGCGGTGATCGGATTGCGCTGATCCAGCGCCGCGATCTGCGCGGCCATGAAGCGGTAGCCGCTGCCATCGGCGGCGTGGAACACCGGCGCGTTGCCGGCCAGGCCCCCCAGCACCGCCCGCACCGAGTTGGGGGCGTTGGGGTCGTAGCGGGGATGCTCGAGCAGCTGGGCCACCCGGGCCAGGCCGTCACCAAAGGGGGCCGCGGCCTGCAGGCCAAACCAGGAATCGAGGATCACCGGTTTGTGCTGCCAGCGTTCGTAAAAGGCCGCCATGGCTTGCTGCCGCGCCGGCAGATCGTGGGCTTGTAGCGCCGCCAGGCCAAGCCGTGCCAGGGTCATCGATGGACCATCGATGGCCGCACGCGCTTCGTTGGTCACCGCAGTGTCGCTGGCGGCGATGCGCCAGCTCCAGATCAGGCCGGTCAGGCGCCGATCACCCTGACCCTGGGGCCAGGTCTGATCCCACTGGGGGCGGCAGTCCTCGAGCTGCTGCCGCAACACCGACTCCAGAGCCAGGCCCAGCTGGCGGCGCAAGGCCTGGCCGGCGGCAAACAGGGCCGGTGGATCTGGTGGAATCCCCTGATCGCTGGCGGCGTCCTCGAGTTCACCAGCCCCGGGCAGGGCCAGCAACACGGCGCGGCTGGCCTGCGACAGGGATGGGTCGGCCAGGATGCGGCCAAACGCATCGGTCAGTTCCTCTTCGAGCTGCGCGTCGGGATGTCCCTGGCTGCGAGCCAACAGGGCTCGACGCAGCAACAGCTGACCGGCATCCCAGCGGGCCACCGGGTCGCTGTCGTGGGCCAGCAGGTGCACCAACTCGCCCACCGGGCGGCCCATCTCGAGCTTGACCGGCGCCGAGAACTGCCGCAGCAGTGACAGCGCGGGAGGGTGGTGTTGACGCGGTAAGCCACTGACGCGCAGCCTGGTTTCGGCCTGGTCGATCAGCAGCAGGCGGCTGTGGTGCCCCCAGCTCGGTGGCAGTGGCTGGCTGGTCCGCGTCTTGCCTTGTTCGCTGATCTGGGCCTCAAAGGGGATCGCGTCTCCGCCTTGGCCGACCAGTCCAATGGCCAGGGGTATCGGCAGCGGCAGCTTGTCGGGTTGCCCGGGGGTGGGCGGCGTGTGCTGGCGGATCTGCAGCTCGAGCACCCCCTGCTCGCCGTCCCAGTGGCGATGGACCTGAACGACCGGCGTGCCCGCCTGGTGATACCAGTGTCTGAACTGGGCAAAGTTGATGCCAGTGATGCCAGCCTTTTCCGCGTTGGCATCGGCCTGAGTGTAGGCATCCTGCATCGCCTGCACGAAGTCCTCACAAGTGGCGGCTGAGCCGTCGTGACGGCTCACATACAGAGCCATGCCGCGCATGAACGTCTCCTCCCCCAGAAGGGTATGGAGCATGCGGATCAGTTCCGAACCCTTCTCGTAGATCGTCGTTGTGTAGAAGTTGTCGATCGCTTGGTAGGCGTCGGGCTGCACAGGGTGCGCTGTGGGACCTGCATCTTCGCGAAACTGGGTGTTGCGCAGCAGGGCCACGTGTTCGATGCGATTCAGGCTGGCGCCATGCAGGTCGGCCGTGAAGCTTTGATCGCGAAATACGGTGAGCCCTTCCTTGAGCGACAGCTGGAACCAGTCGCGGCAGGTGATGCGGTTGCCGGTCCAGTTGTGAAAATATTCATGACCGATGACGCTTTCGATGCGCTCTAGTTCGCCGTCGGTCGCTGTTTCGGCGTCGGCCAGCACCAATTTGGAGTTGAAGATGTTGAGGCTCTTGTTCTCCATGGCGCCCATGTTGAAGTGGCGCACGGCGACGATGTTGAACTCATCGAGGTCGTATTCGAGCCCATAACGCTGCTCATCCCATGCCATCGAACGCTGCAGCGATGCCATGGCATGGCCGGTGTAGGGCAGGTCACCCGGCTCCACGTGGATGCGCAGCTTCACCTGGCGGCCGCTGGTGGTCGTGAAACTGCTGGTGGCCTCTTCCAGAACCCCGGCCACCAGCGCAAACAGATAGGAGGGCTTGGGAAACGGGTCATCCCAAATGGCGTAGTGGCGTCCGCCGCCGAGCTCGCCCGTCTCGACGCAATTGCCGTTGGACAGCAGCACCGGGCAGCTGGCGCGGTCGGCTTCAATGCGCACCCGGAAGCGGCTCAGCAGATCAGGCCGATCCGGGTGAAAGGTGATGCGGCGGAAGCCTTCGGCTTCGCACTGCGTGGTGAACATCCCGCCGCTCACATAGAGACCCTCCAGGCTGGTGTTGCTGTGGGGGTGAATGCGCACCCGGCTGTTGAGCACAAAGGGCTCAACCGGTGGTGCCTGGATGGTCAGCCCTGTGGCCTCGAGGCTGTAGTGCTCGGGCTCGAGCGGTGTGTCATCGATGGCCAGCTGCTCCAGGCTCAGATCCAGACCGGCGAGCCGTAGCGGAGCAGGACTGCTCGCCACGTTGGCTGCTGGGTTGGGGCTGAATGCCAGCGCTGCATCGACCAGCGCATGGTCGGCGAACAGCCGGACCGTCAAGTCGGTCCGGCTGATCAGGTAAGGCGCCGGACGGTAGTCGGCGAGGCGCACGCTGGCCATCGTTTGTCAGCGCTCAGGGTTTGGCGGCACCGGTGCCGGTTGCCGGTTTGACGCTGCTCGAGGCTGGAGCGCTGGGTGTGGTCTTGCCGCCGGTCTGATTGGCGGCAGCCTGTTTGAATTGGGCGATGATCGTGTCGATCTGGGCTTTATCTTTGGCGTTTAGTTTGCTGTAGCAGAGATTGTTAATGCTCTCCAGCACATTCGCCAAGCTGCCATTGAACAGCATTTCGTTGCTCAACGGCTGAGCATTGTTGGCATTGGCGATTTTTCTGCCGTGCTTGGCGGCAATGACCGCACTCATCATTTCGGCCGATGCAGGCAAGGCGACATCCACGGCGACCTTGGCCTGATTGAGCACGCAGAAGTTGACGGCTCCCATCCAGGCGTACGTGTTGATGTCTTCCTGTGAGGCCGGCTTGGCGGCCGCGGCGGTTGGAGCGTTGCTGCTCTGGGCCAGGGCGGGGTCGGCGGCAAATGTCAGACAGGCCATTCCAGCAATCAGGAATGGGGCCAGAAGGCGTTTGACCATTGCGATGAAGGGAGTCGGTTGAGGCTACTCCACTTGCACAGAACCTGATGTCAAGGGTTGTCCAGCTTCCTCAACCCTGATCTCGTGGTGGGTTTCTGCGAGCTCCAGCACGCCGTCCTTCCAGCTGTAGATCGAACGGGCCCGGTAGCGGTCCTGATCGATCAGGCGAATGTGCTCGAGGATGTCCCATTCCTGATAGTGGGATTCAAAGACCACTTCGTGTTCATCAACCTGGCGGATCTGGCTTTTGGTGGGGCTGCCGCAGAGATAGCCGCGGCTGCGGCGCAGTTGATGCCCACACAGGAAAGCCTCCATCGTGCCGGTGGGAACGTAACGGGGTTTTTTCTCAAAAAAATCAAAGTCGTTCTCGGGCCACCAGGTGAAGCGGTAGGCGGCTTCGCCTTCGATCGGCTCGCTGAAGCTTTCGATCCGCAGCATCATGTCGACCCGCAGCACGTCGTCGTCAGCAAAGAAATAGAGACGCCGGGAGCGCCATAGGCCCAGATTGCGCGAGAACCAGCGGCGCAAGCTGCTGTCCAGGCGGATCCGGCTGGAGCCCCCACTGCTGCCCAGGGGGGCAAAGGGGTGAACCCGCTGGCTCAGTTCGTGGGTCGAGGCCATGGTCTCCAGCAGCCGCAGCCTGCACCTGTTCTTTAGCGCCGAATTCGCTGCCTTGCCAGCGCCCATGCACCGTTGTGTATCGACTGCGCTGCTGCCGCGCAGAAACGCTGCAGAATCTTCATAAGGTGGTCAGTGTGAGCAGTGCTGCACCCCTCCCGGCCGCCTCGCAGGGCGATGACGCAGGTTCCGATCGCCAGGAGCTGAAGCTGCTGCTGGTGGCGGCCAATCATCACTTGGCCAGCCCCGACCTGCGCCAGCTGGTCGCCTGGCTGCAAAGCGAGGACTGTGGCTTTGCGGTCAGCCTGGAGATTGCCGACCCCTCCAAACAGCCCGAACTCCTCGAGCTGCATCGTTTGGTGGCCACTCCGGCCCTGGTCAAGCTGGCGCCCTTGCCCAAACAGGTCTTTGCAGGCAACGGCATCACCATGCGCCTGCGCAGCTGGCTGCCGCGCTGGCAGCAAATGCAGGTCGTTACGGGGCTGGGTCTGAGCCTGCGGCCGGCCGAGGTTGATGGCAGCCGCACCCAGCGCGAGCTGCAGCTCGAGGATCAGCTGCTGGTGCTGCGCCAGGAGAACGAGACTCTGATCGAGCGCCTCGGCGTGCAGGAGCGCCTGCTGCGCATGGTCGCCCATGAGCTGCGCACCCCTCTGACGGCAGCCAAGCTGGCGCTGCAGAGCCACAACCTCGGCCAGATCGACGAGCCGCGCTTTCGCGATGTGCTCACCCGCCGCCTCGATGACATCGAGCATTTGTCGCAGGATCTGCTTGAGGTGGGCACCACCCGATGGGAAGCGCTGTTCAACCCCCAGCGGTTGGCCCTGGGCAAGGTGGCCGCCGAGGCGATCCTCGAGCTCGAGAAGCTCTGGGTGGGGCGCCAGCTCAAGTTGGTGACCGACATTCCCGCGGATCTGCCCGACGTTTTCGCCGATCAGCGGCGCATGCGTCAGGTGCTGCTCAATCTGCTGGAGAACGCCCTCAAGTACACCCCTGAACGGGGCCAGGTCTCCTTGACGCTGCTGCACCGCACCACCCAGTGGGTGCAGGTCAGTGTCTGCGACAGCGGCCCTGGGATTCCGGAACCTGAACAGCAGCGCATTTTCCAGGATCGGGTGCGGTTGCCCCAGACCTCGGGCTCGACCACGGGTTATGGCGTGGGGCTTTCGGTTTGCCGGCGCATTGCCGAGGTGCACGGTGGCCGCATCTGGGTCGTGTCCGAGCCCGGAGAGGGGGCTTGCTTTCACGTGACCGTGCCGGTCTGGCAGGGCCAGAGCACGCCGTCGACAGCGGAGCCGCGATCAGCGCAGCCACTGCTTGACGAAGGGTCCCTCTGACCCGTAATTTCCTTTTGCAGCGCGGTTCACATCGATCCGTCACGCTGCGGCCTCGCCCCCATCGTCTAGAGGCCTAGGACACCTCCCTTTCACGGAGGCGACAGGGGTTCGAATCCCCTTGGGGGTATGTATGACGTCAGTGATGATTGACGTCCAAGTGTGCACGATGAGGTTGTTCGTGACCTCACCGTTGTGTTCGGGAATCGCTCAATAGAGCCTTCTAAAATTGTTGTTGACCGGCATGGACTGGCTTGACGTTTGTGTCGCAGCCAAGCGTCATGTTGTGCACATGCCTGATCTGAATTAGCAGGCGTTAGCGCGGCGCAGGGCTTCCTGTTGCACCGCCCGCAGGTTGGCGGCCAGGTCTTCGCGCAGTCGTTGTTCGATCAGGCCGATGGGCATGCCAAGGCAGCCCTGCACGGTGAGGTCGTAGAGGAGTGTTGTTCCGCTGCTGTCGTGTCCGATCTGCCAGGCCCCTTCAAAGCGCCGGAAGTCACCCTTGCTCATGCGGAAACTCAGACGCTGCTGCTGTGGATGCTCGGTGAGTTCCAGCTCCACCGCGGCCTTGAAACGCATGCCCATGAAGGTCTGCGCGCCGACCTGTTCAAGCCCCACGACGTTGGCGCGGCGCCAGAGCAGCCGCGACGATTCGAGATTGGGAATGAAGCGACTGAGGTTGGCGTAATCGGTCAGGACCGCCCAGAGCCATGCCGGATCGAGGGCCATGCGCAATTGCACGGCCAGGCGCCGGGTGCCCTGGGGCAGCCGTTCCATCTCTTGCTGAATTGTGTCGAGCGAGCACTGCTCAACAGCCTCAGGCAGCGATTCGGGCATGGCCGAACGCTGCCAACCGGTGATCGCAGATTCAAGCAACTGCACCAGGGTCAGGCGTGAACGGCAGAGAGTCGACCCGATCGCCGAGGGCGTGACGGGCGCGACAAACTTAGCGGGGTTGGCCCGTGGGACGCTCGGTCGAAGACATTCCCTATGATCGGCGCGCTTTGCGGGAGTTGGGCATGCGCGTTTCCACAGGTCGCGTCGTTCAAACGGATGGACGCATGTTCCAGGTCGTGGTCACTGGTTTGGGCGTCGGGCGTCAGCGTCTCGCCCAGCGCACCTTCACCGTGCCGTTTGCCCGGTTGCAGAGCCAGATGCAAACCATTGCCCTGCAGGGTGGTCGCATCACGGCCGTGACTCCGGTCAGCGACGCCTCAGCACCGGCCGCTGCTGCCCCGGTCGCTGCACCTGCTTCACAAGCAACAGCCCATTCTTCGAAACCAGCCCCCGTGTCGTCCCACGCCAGCGTTCCTGTCAATCTCTACAAACCCAAGGATCCCTTCGTCGGCACGGTGACCGAGAACTACAGCCTGCTGGCTGAAGGGGCCATCGGCCGGGTCAATCACATCACCTTTGATCTGAGCGGCGGAAACCCCCAGCTGCATTACGTCGAGGGTCAGAGCATCGGCATTATTCCCGATGGTGAAGACGCCAATGGCAAGCCCCACAAGCTGCGTCTGTACTCGATCGCCAGCACCCGTCACGGCGACA
>CAYFMB010000097.1:0-7079 GCA_964344095.1 uncultured Klebsiella sp. | reverse complement strand
TCCAGCTGCTGTAACTCAAGACGCGCTTCTCTCAGTTGCTCGTTCAGTGGTTGATTGAGCCGATCTGGTTTCTCTGCGTCTTGAGACTCTGGGCTCATGACCCGCCCATGAATTGGCGCGCATCCTGCGAAGATGGCAAATAGCCGTAGCCGTAGGGATCATTGGAATCGTCCTCACGCAGAATGCGTGGGGTGACCATGATCACCAGTTCATTCTTACGTCGATTACTGCCGTTGGCACGGAAGAATTGTCCGATCAGCGGAAGATCGCCGACGATCGGCCATTTTGTGACGGTGGCAATGACATCATCACTGAGAACGCCTGTTAGAACTAAGGTCTGGCCGTCTCTTACGCGGAGTACACCGGTGTCGAGCCGGCGTAGGACGACATTGAAGAAATCACCGCAGCCAGGAACATTGCCTCCCTTGACTTGCGCAGAAATTTGCGGTGACATGGAAAAAGTGACATAGCCATTGTCGTCAATCTTGTTGATTCTGGCACCAAAGGTCAGGCCCGCTGTTTCCTTGATCGGTGTGCAGGTCACCGTCGTCTGGGTGGTATTGGCGTTGTAGCCAGTCACGACTTTTTCGCCGACAACGACAAACCCTTCGTTAGCCAGGGGTCGACCGATGCTTCCACCTCCGTAGCCGCTTGAACCACCCGAGGACGAGCCGCTGGAGCTTGATGATGAGCTGCTGGAAGAGCTGTCGCCTGATCCTGATCCGGCATTGGGTTCAGGATTTTCGCTAAGGATCAGCGTTGGGCTGGCCAGGATCTTGGTGTTGGATGAGGTGATCATCGCGCTGACCTGATCCATCAACTGGTTGGTGGGGAAGGCCAGACCTGGATTGGGACTAGGTTTGCTATTGGGGGTGAGAGCTCCAAAGGTGGCGGTCAGTTGTCCGTTTTGACTGAGAATGAACGAGTTGCCTGAGCGGAAGGCAAAGCTGTTGTCGACATTTGAATTGTTGTCGAGGGTTAGATCCAGAATTTTTACACTCAAAGCCACTTGCCTTTGTCGTAGATCGAGCTGGCGCAGATATTGTTCGGCGACGCCGACAAGCCCCGCATCACCGATCAGTGTGATGGTTCCAAGCCGTGAATCAGTCGTAGCCTGAAGACCGAGTAATGGTCCGCTTGTAGCTCCATAGGATTCAACCAGCGTTGTGCTGCTGCTGGTTGTGGTCGATGCGTTCGGCGCACCCTGTACGGCGTTCTGTTGGGTTGTGCCAGAGCTGATAGCTGTTGAGATGGTGTTGGTCTTGGTGACCGAGGCCCCCAGGTTGGCGAGGTAGTCAGCGGCAGAAGCCGGTGAGACTTGATTGAGTCGATAGACCTTGGACAGTCGGGCTCCGAAGGATTTGCCCTGGATGCTCTTGCCGGCAAGGATCAGGCTGCCTTCGAGCCGAGCCGAGAGTCCGGAAGCCAGCAATACAGCGTTCACTGCACGTGAATAGTCTTCATTAACAAATGAGATATTGACCTTGCTTGAACTGTCATAACTAGAACTACCGCTCGTTTGATAGTTGTTGCTACTTGGTTGACCTGGGGTTGATGCTGATGTCGCGGTCGAGCCACTGGTGTTGTCATCAACATAGACAAACCCGTAATTGCCGATGCGAGCAAGCGCCATCAGCGTATCTTTTGCTGATGCATTGCGTAGCGTCATTGTGATCCGCGGTCCACGCAGGTTGATGAAGCTGGTGTTGCGCAGCACCATCGTGCCGACGGCCATGTCTCCCACCGGTGGAGCAGAGGCTCGCGGTTGCAATGGCGGGGCGTAGGTGGGTTGGGGAATGGCACCCGGTTGATTCAGGTTCGGTCGAACGGTTTGCAGCGATGCCGTTTGTGCTGAGAGCGGGAAGGTCAGAATCATGTTCTGTCCGTCAGCGCTGACCACAGGCCTGAGCAATGGCAAACCGCTGGTGGGTGTGACATCGATTTGATAGCGCTGCCCAGAACCGTCGATCGTCACCTGTTGCAGGCCAAGTTCAGGAATTGAGACACGCTGGGGTCCAAGACGCAGCGCATTAGGAGCAGCAATGCTGAGTTGTCCCTGCCACGTTGAGCCGCTTAATGATTGCGCCAGCTGTGGGCGAGGACCCGTACCTTCAATGACCAACTCAACCGCATCGCTGAGGCGCCGCACCTTGAGTTGCAGGCTGCCGGTTGGCGTTGGTTGAGCAATGCTGGCAGGTGCGCCCTTGAGGGGCTGTGCATCGATGCCTTGCCAGGGGCCAACCATGGAGCAGGCCATCACCGACACGGCGCTCAGCATCAACAGCCGCGCTCTTTTCCCCACGTTTTGCACTGTCCCCTTGGTGCGCCGATCGTATCGGGGCTGTCAGGCGAGCACCAGCGCTCACTTCTTGCTTGTTGCGCTATAAAGAGTGATTGCCATTTTGAGTTCAGGGGTGGGGATGAAAGACCCCTGCGCTTGTTGCTTGGTTGGTATCGGCTTGGCTGGCTTGCTTTGGGTGAGGCTGACGCTGCTTTGCACCACCAACAGACTCAGCCTCTCGAGTGCGCGTAGAAACGCCAGCAGGTTCGGGTAGCTGCCTTTGGCACTGATCAGCAGCTGATGGCTGCTGAGCCCCGCCTGCTCGAGGTTGTCTTTGTTCGCGGGCTCCTCCTCTGTCTTGGTCTTGCTGTCATCCTTTTTGTCCGCTTTGGCCTCCACCAGTGGCTGCGTCGGTTCATAGAGCTGCAGTTCGACGCCGTGCTGGCGAGCTTCGCGGTCGGCCTGGGCCATGAAGGTGACCAGATCACCGCTGCCGGCGATCAGCTCGAGCAGTCGTCGTTGCTGGCCTTCGCCGCGCTGCTGCTCGCGGGCGGCCCGCTCGAGCTCGGCGCGGAGCTGGGGCAGCCGCACTTCGAGGGCGCGCTTTTCCTCTTGTTGGCGGCTCTGCAGCTGCACTTGGCTGATCAGCGGCACAGTCGCGATCGCCAGCACCAGGATCGCCAGCAGGCCACCGGCGCTGATCGGTCCCCACAGCAGCAGTCGGGCAATCCAGGGATTGGCGGCATTGCCCTGCAGATTGGTCATGGTGCCAATCCCTCGGCCTGCAACAGCTGCAGGCGGCGGGCCATGCCCGTGGCCCCCAGCTCGTCGAGCAGCTGCAGTTCGGCGGTGGCAGGCAGGCTGGGTCTGAAGCGTGCGGTCAGCTCAAAGCTCACCAGGGAGGTCGTTGCGCTGTCCTCGCGAGCCGCCTTGACCAGCTGGGCGCTGTTGGGCTCCAGCAGAGGCGAGTGGCCCAGTTCAATCTGCAGGGCATTGATGCGGGCAAAGGCCAGCGGATTGGCGGCAAGGCCCTCGAGCCTGAGGCTGTTGCCGAGCGGTTGCCAGTCGACGTTGATCAGCTGCACCCCGGTTGGCACCCGTCGCTGCAGGTCGCGCAGCAGGGCGGCGCCCGAGCGGGCGTTGACCAGCCCTTCCTGCAGGGTCTGGTTGGTGCGCTTGATGGTTTTCAGCGTGGTGCGTTCCGCCGCTAGGCGGCCGTCGGCAGCCTGCACCTCGGCTTCGACCAGGGCCAGGCGATCGAGTTCGGTGCTCAACATCTGCTGGCGCACCATGAGCACGGCAGTGACGCTGACGCTGGCTAGCAGCAGCAGCGTGCCGATCAGCGTGCCTTGCAGCAGCACCCGGCGTTGGGCTGCAGCGGCGATGTTCGGGTCGGGCAGCCCTTGGGCCAGGCGCGTCTCCCGCAGCAGATCCAGGGGTGTGCGTGTGCTCGTCATTGCAGCAGCGCCAACCCCTTGAGCACCGGTGAAGCGTAGGGAGCGAAATCGGGTTGCTCCACAGGCAGACCCAGGGCTGCGGTCAGCTGCTCCTGTTGCTCCAGAAGGCCGCCTAGCCACACGTGCCTGAGCGCGAAGCTGCTGTCGCGGGTGCCGTAGTAGGCCACCAGCGTTGCGAGTTGCTGGCTGAATTGAGGGTGCTGACTGTCCAGGCGGCGCTCGTACAGGGGTATCCCCTGTTGCCACAGCTGCACCAGGCAGCAGCCATTGACACTGGGCAGCAGCAGCAGCACGCCATCGCGGGGGTCGAGTTGCTGGAGCGGCTGTTGCAGGGCCGCACCCAGACAGACCTGGGTCGGCAGCAACCGCTCCAGCGGGGCGCCGGCGATGTAGAGCACCGACACCCAGGCCTCCACCAGGGCTCGTGGTGCCGCCACCAGCAGCGAGCGCAGCGGTTGTCCGGGCAGCGGCTGCAGATCGATCGCCGCATCGGCCAGCTCAAACGGCAGGCCCAGATCCGGATCGATGGTGCGCAGGGCCTCGATGGGGTCGTCAGGCCACTCGTCCAATGGCCAGCGGATCACGCGCCAGTGGGCTGCCTCCGGTGGCACGGCGATGCGCAGGGGCTGCCCCGCCAGCCCCATGCTCAACAGCAGGTCACCCAGAAAATCACCGAGGGCATCGACCTGCTCGGGCATGCCGCTCTGCAGCGCCTGGGCCGGCAGCATCGAGTGCCAGGCGGCCGTGCTGATGCTTCCCTTGCGCAGGGCGGTGCCGTGCAGCGTGCGGTCCTCGAAGGCGAGCAACACCCGTTGCCCCAGCCATTGGGTCCGTAAGGGTTGCCATGCCTGCTTGACCCCGGCCAGCACCAACGGCCTGTTCCTGCGTGTAGCCGAAAACTAACGAACTTTGTTGGGGCAGTCAGCTGCCGTTGCGCCAGGGCAAACCGCTGCCCACCGCGGCGCCGATGTGGGGCAGGCCGTGGCGGTCGAGTTGCTGACTGAGGCCTTCGAGGATCTGAGGCACCAGCTCGGGTCCTGCATAGATCCAGCCTGTGTAGATCTGCACCAAGGATGCTCCGGAACTGATGCGCTCCCAGGCGGCTTCGGGCGAATCGATGCCGCCGACCCCGATGAGTGGGAGTGCGGGGCCGGCCACCGCCCGCAGTCGCCGCAGCACCTCAAGGGCGCGAGCCCGCAGCGGTGCACCGCTGAGCCCGCCGGCCTCCTCGGCCAGGGTGCGGCCGCTCTGCGCGAGGCGACGCTGCTCGAGCCCCAGCCGGTTGAGGCTGGTGTTGACGGCGATCACCCCCGCCAGGCCTTCCTCATAGGCCATGCGTGCGATCGCATCGATGGCGTCGTCTTCGAGATCTGGAGCGATCTTGACCAGCAGCGGTGGGCAGGCTTGCAGCCGGCGCAGCCGCTCCACCAGGCGGCGCAGCTGGCTTTCTTGCTGCAGATCGCGCAGGCCCGGGGTGTTGGGTGAGCTGACGTTGACGACGGCGTAGTCGGCCAGGGGAGCGAGCAGCTCCAGCGAACTGGCGTAGTCGTCGGGGGCCAGCTCCAGCGGCGTGAGCTTGGATTTGCCCAGGTTGATGCCCAGCACCGCCGGTCGTTGGCCGGGCGGCGGCAGCTGCTGGCGCTCGAGGATCTGGCGCACGGCCTGGGCTCCCCGGTTGTTGAAGCCCATGCGGTTGAGTGCGGCCCGCTCCTCTGCCAGGCGAAACAGCCGCGGCCGCGGGTTGCCGGCCTGGGCGTGCCAGGTGATCGTGCCCAGCTCGGCAAAGCCAAAGCCAAAGCAATGCCAGAGGCCGGCAGCCACGGCATTTTTGTCAAAGCCCGCTGCCAGCCCCACCGGATTGGCAAAGCGGCAGCCGAACAGGCTCTGCTCGAGCCGGGCGTCGCTGTGCTGCAGTTCCCTGGCCAGGCCTGCCAGCACGCCGCTGACGCCCGGCCAGTGGCGCCGCAGCGAGGCCTGGGCCAACGCCGTCAGGGTCAGTTGGCTGAGCTGCTCAGCATCAGACCCCTCATCGCTGCTGAGCAGGGGGCCGACAAAGCGGCGGTAGAGCGCACCTGTGCCCGTGGTGACCATCGCCTGCCTCGCCTCAGCCATCACCATCGTGGGATGCGGCCGGCCCGGCCACAAGCCGCCAGCGGCCCTCGCTCAGCGGCTCCACCCACCAGTCGCGCCAGCGCCAGCGGCCCTCGCGGCTGGCGATCTGGCCGGCGGGTTGCTCGAGCAGCTGGGCCAGCTCCACCAGACCGAGCCCATAGCCGCCCTGGGCCAGGCGATCGGCCAGCTCCAGTCGGGTCAGCAATTGCTGCAGTGCCGGGGGCGCCAGCTCGTCGCTCGTTGCTGCGACGGCGGCTGGAGCTGCCTGGCCGCGGCTGTAGGCCACGGCAATGGCGTCGCAGCGCTCGTTGTCGGGATCGCCGCTGTGGCCGCGCACGTGGGCGAAGCCCACATCGGCCAGGCGGGCCGCATCCAGCTGCTCCCACAGGTCGCGGTTGAGCACCGCCGAGCCCGAGGCCGTGCGCCAGCCTCGTTTTTTCCAGCCGTGGATCCACGACTGCAGGCCGTCGATCAGGTACTTGCTGTCAGTGCGGATCACCAGGCCTTCGGCGCGGGGCAGCTGGCGCAGTTCCTGCAGCAGGGCCAGAGCTGCCGTCAGCTCCATGCGGTTGTTGGTGGTGGCGGCTTCGGCGCCGCCCAGCTCCTGGACGCGGCCGTCGCCAAAGCGAATCAGCGCGCCCCAGCCACCAGGTCCTGGATTGCCGCTGCAGGCGCCATCGCAGGCAGCGGCCACCACAGCTGCAGGGTCAGGGGCTACTCGACGCTCTCGCAACATTCGCACTCACAATCAGGCCGTGCTGAAGACCTGTGCTGCGAACCTACCTGGCGCTGGCCACTCTGGCTGGCCAGGCCACCACCTGCGCCACCTGGTGTCCTGTGCCCCGTTGAGCAGCCTGTGGTCGAGGGCGCCGCTTTGGTGCCAGTTGAGGGACCGGCCGCTCAGGGCTGTTCAGCTTGCTGTCCTTGCCGTTAAGGTTCCTGCGTGTGAGGAGTGCGGAACGCTCTTCAGAGGTCGAAACGAGGACAGACTCTCCGAATCGTTCCCACAAAAAGCCCTGCCTTTGGCGGGGCTTTTTTATTGGCGATCACGGGTCGGGTTCAATCCGGCCTGGTGATTGGCTTGATCGATGATTGCTCTGGCAAGCAAAAAGCCGGCCCGTGAGGGCCGGCTGGTGCAGAACACAGGCGATGGGCAGCCGCAGCTGCCCACGGAATCACTTGATGGAGACCTTGCCGCCGGCCTCTTCGATGGCCTTCTTGAGGGCCTC
>CAYFMB010000096.1:0-7107 GCA_964344095.1 uncultured Klebsiella sp. | reverse complement strand
AGACCCTGCTCAGTGGCCGCACCGCCATCGTGATCGCCCACCGCTTGGCAACGGTCGAAGCAGCCGATCGCATTTTGGTTCTGCAAAAGGGGCGGCTGGTGGAGCAGGGCAACCACCGTGAGCTGCGCGCCGCCGGTGGCCTCTATGCGCGCCTGGCCGAGCTGCAGGAAAAGGGACTGGCAAGCCTCTAATCAAGGTCGTTGATCCAGCCATCGATTGCTGCTGCCAGACGAGCGGGCATCTGCCGCATCGGCAGATGCCCTGCCCCAGACAGCTCGATGAGACTGTGGCTCTGCGCAAAGCCGGCCAGATGGCGCACGTAGCGGGGCTCCATCACCTGGTCATGGCTGCCAGCGATCCACAGGCTCGGGGGCTGCAGCCGACTCACCAGCGCCGGCAACCGGGCCACCGACTGGCGCCGCATGCTGCAGGCCAGCAACCCGCGGGCCGCATGCAGGTCGGCCCGTAGCGGGCTGGCGATCGCCTCGGCGGCGGGCACATGGGCCAGCCAACGGGGCCGCAGCTTCAGAAACAGGGCCCCGCCGCGGCGCACCAGGGCAAACGGCCTGGGTTGGTAAATGCCCCCGCCAAAGCCAACCTGGACCAGGCCTCGCACCTGCTCTCCCAGAAGCTCGGCGGCGTGCAGGACGATGCTCCCCCCCAGCGAATGGCCAATCAACACCACAGGCCGCTGGCCGGCCTGCAGGCGTATCGCCTCGGCCAACCAGCGCCCATAGCTGACCAGGCTTGGCTGCAGGGCCTTGGGTCTGGACGCCTGGCCAAAGCCAGGCAGATCGGGGCACCAGCACTGACGCTGGCCCTGCCAGTGGGCCACCAGCGGATCCCAGAGGCGGCCGGCCAGCAACCAGCCATGGATGCAGACCAGCAACGCATCGGCGTGCTCACCGCGAATAGGAGAGGATCGGTGCATCTCGCCCAAAAGAACCGGTCTCGCTGCGGTGTCAGAACTGCTCAATCATCTCTATGGGCAGCAGCACCGCGTCTGCAGCACCCCCAGCGATCGGGTCAGCCTGGTGCTGAGCCGCGAGCGCGAGATCGATCTGATCGAACTCGAACAGCTGTGCGATGCCGTGGGCTGGAGCCGACGGCCACTGCGGCGGGTGCGGCGCGCCCTGCAGAACAGCCTGCTGCTCGTGGGCCTCTGGCGGCATGATCCGCGCCTGCCCAAGCTGGTGGGCTTTGCCCGCTGCACCGGCGATGGTGTGGTGGCGGCCACCGTCTGGGACGTGGCGGTGCACCCGCTGTACCAGGGAGCCGGCCTGGGCAAGCAGCTGATGGCTTACACCCTCGAGCAGCTGCGCCAGCAGCAGGTGCAGCGGGTCAGTCTGTTTGCCGATCCTGGCGTGGTGGGGTTTTATCAGGCCCAGGGCTGGGAGCTGGAACCGCTGCAGCGGCGCTGCGCCTTCTGGTACTCACCGTAGCGCTGGGCCAGGAGCTCGGCAGAAACCCCACGGCGCCAGGCCCGCCGCAGAGCCATGTTGGCCCAGGTGGTGCCAACCAGACCGAGGCGCCGCCAGCGGCGGCCATCGACGCCCATGGCCATGCCCAGGCTCACAAAGCGGCCCTGGCGAGCAAAACGCTGGGCAAAGTCGAGATCCTCCATGAGCGGCAGGGGCAGCAGGCCGCCGCTGGCCTCGTAGCTCGACCTGGGGATCAGCAGGCCCTGATCCCCATAGGGGCGCTGACCAAGGCCGCTGCGCAGTGACACCAGCCGCTCCAGGACGCGGTACTGGAGCGCGCTGCACTCGACCCGCAGCTCGCCGTACCAGGCGCAGTGCATCGCTGGCGGCTGCGACTGCGTCAGCACGGCGGTGACACAGGCGGGCCAGTGGGGCGGCAGGCGCCCATCGGCATGGAGCAGCCACAGCCAGGGAGCGCTGCTGGCGGCGATGCCATGGCGCAGCTGCTGACCGCGCCCGGGGGAGCTGTGCAGCACCCGCGCCCCGGCCTGGGCGGCGCATCGCGCGGTGCGGTCGCTGCTGCCGCCGTCCACCACGATGCACTCGGCAATCAACTGCGGTGCCCGGGCCAGATCGGCCAGCAGCAGGGGCAGACGCTGGGCTTCGTTGCGAGCCGGGATCACGACAGCCAGGCGTGGCCTTAACGCCATGGGGCCAGATCGCTCTCGCGGTCAAGGTCGCTCTGCTGGCGCAGCAGGGTGAGGGGCAGGGCCAGCGCTGCGGCCCTCGCGCAGGTCTGGCTCAGCACCTGATCACTGCCCCAGGCGATGCCGGCAAACAAGTCCGGCGCGGGCCGCGACAGCCCGATCAACCAATAACCGCCGTCTGTGGCCGGGCCCAGCACCGCTGGTGACCGCGACAGAGCCGCAAAAGCCTGCTGCAGATCGCTGCCGCCCAGACGGGGCAGATCGCTGCCGATCAGCACCACCTGGCGGTAACCGCAGCGAAAGGCCCTCACAAACTGACGCTGCATGCGCAGTCCCAAGCTGCCCCTGCCCTGATCAACCTGGGTCAACCAGTCAGCCAGGGGCAGGCGGGACGCGCCGCGGACACCCGCGCCAGCGATGGCCAGCCAACCGTCGCAACGCAGCAAGCGGCAGCTCTGCTGCAGCTCGGCCAGGGTGTGGGCCTGAAGCCGTTGCTGCACCGATGCGGCGCGACGCGGCCCAATGCCTCTGGCCAGGCGACTCTTGCAGCGCAGCGGCGCCGGCCAGCGGGCCATGACCACCACCAGCCTTCTCAACTGCGGTGCGGCAACTCGGCAGGGCGCAGGGTCAGGCTGAGGCTGCCATCCCCGCGCTTGACCTCGAGAGAGAGCGGTTCGCCGACCCTGGCGCCATCGACCGCCAGTTGCACCTCGGAGGGGTTGCGCACCGCCTTGCCGCCGACAGCCTCGATCAGATCGCAACTTTTAAGCCCCCCCGCAGCAGCCGGGCTGCCGGCCATGACATCGACCACCACCACGCCATGGCGTTCCGGCAGACGGCATTCGTTGGTGGAGGCGTTGATCTCGCGCGCCAGCTGGGGCGTGAGGCTCTGCAGCCGTACACCGATGTAGGGGTGGCTGGCGTAGCCCCGCGCCACGATCTGAGCAGCGATCTGGCGGGCCACATTGATCGGCACAGCAAAGCTCAGGCCCGCGCCGGGGGCCTGGCGGATCGCCGTATTGATGCCGATCACCTGGCCGCGGTCGTTGATCAGCGGACCACCACTGTTGCCAGGATTCACGGCCGCATCAGTCTGGATGTAGGGCACCCGCTGGCCCTCGCCCAAGGCATTGGTGCGCTGGATCGCGCTGATGATGCCGGCGGTGACGGTGTTATCGAGCCCCAGGGGGTTCCCGATTGCGATCGCCCACTCACCTGGCCTCAGTTTGGCCGAGTCGCCCAGGGGCGCCACCGGCAGGCGACTGGCCACCACCTTGACCACCGCCACGTCGGTCAGGGGATCACTGCCCAGCACCTTGCCGCTGAAGCTGCGGCCATCGGGGAGCGTGACACTGACCTCACTGGCGCCCTCGACCACATGGGCATTGGTCAGCACAACTCCGTCTGAGCGGGTGATGAAGCCCGAGCCCTGTCCCTGCTGCTGCTGAATCGAGGGGCCCTGGCCGAACAGGCCACCCAGGGGGTTAATGCTGCGCCTGACCGTGTCAATGCGAACCACCGCAGGCCCGACCCGCGCCACCGCATTGACGATGACATTGCTGCCCGGCTGCAGCGGCGCCATTGGAGCGGCATCACTGATGCGCACCGGCTCGCGGCTCTGCTGGCTGCCAGGAAAACCAGGCAGGCGGCCATCGCAGCCGGCCAACGCCAGGCTGAGGGCTCCGCCCAGGGCCAGCAGAGTCCGGGGCATGGGTTGGAAGCGGTTGGTGCGTGAAGGTGTCATGAACGACGGTTGGGCTCAGCCGATCTGCGTATATTCGGATTTCGTGGCGTGTGCGTGTCGGTGCAGCAGGGGAGTGAGCTGTGGCACCAGGTTCAGAAGGATCTCCAGACCAGTCTGAGCAAGCCCACGTTTGAGACCTGGATCCGTCCAGCCCGCTGCACCGGCTACGGACAGGGCAGACTCGAGTTGGAAGCTCCCAACAGCTTTGCCTGCGGCTGGCTACGCAAGAATTATCTGAGTGCGATCAGCCGCGCCGCCAGCGCCATCGCCGGTGAAACCATTGAAGTTGTCGTACAGGCCGCCGACGGCGACGTCAGCTCGCCATTGGCCCCGGCAACGGCTCCTGGCAACGCTGCGATTCCCGAGGCCCCTGCAGCCGGAAGCACCACGGCCGCCGGGGACAACGTCGCCCCCCAGCGGCAGAGCAACGGGCTCAACCCCCGCTACGTGTTCAACCGCTTCGTGGTGGGCCCCAACAGCCGCATGGCCCATGCGGCTGCCCTGGCCGTGGCCGAGGCCCCCGGTCGCGAGTTCAACCCTCTGTTTCTGTGCGGTGGGGTCGGCCTGGGCAAGACCCACCTGATGCAGGCGATCGGCCACTACCGGCTCGAGATCGACCCCAAGGCCAAGGTCTTCTATGTGAGCACCGAGACCTTCACCAACGACCTGATTCAGGCGATCCGCAAGGACGGCATGCAGGCGTTTCGCAACCGCTACCGCGCCGCTGACCTGATCCTGGTCGACGACATTCAATTTATTGAAGGCAAGGAATACACCCAGGAAGAGTTCTTCCACACCTTCAACGCCTTGCACGAAGCGGGTCGTCAGATCGTGATTGCCAGCGACCGTCCGCCCAACCAGATTCCGCGGTTGCAGGAGCGCCTGATCTCACGCTTTTCGATGGGTCTGATCGCCGACATTCAGGCGCCCGACCTGGAGACCCGCATGGCGATCCTGCACAAAAAAGCGGAGCAAGAGCAAATGAGCCTGCCCCGGGAACTGATCCAGTTCATCGCCGGGCGCTTCACCTCCAACATTCGTGAACTCGAAGGCGCGCTCACACGCGCCGTGGCGTTTGCATCGATCACGGGTCTGCCGATGACGGTCGAGTCGGTGGCGCCGATGCTCGATCCCACCGGTGGCGATGTGGAAGTCACTCCCGATCAGGTGGTCGACAAGGTGGCCGAAGTGTTTGGCGTGAGCCGCGAGGAGATGCGCAGTGCCAGCCGCAAACGCAACGTCTCGCAGGCCCGCCAGGTGGGCATGTACTTGATGCGCCAGAGCACCGACCTGTCGCTACCGCGCATCGGCGAAGTGTTCGGCGGCAAGGATCACTCGACCGTGATGTATGCGGTCGAACAGATCGACAAAAAGCTCAGCACCGACCCGGGATTGGCGCGGCAAGTGCAACAGGTGCGCGATCTGCTGCAGATCGACTCACGCAAGAAACGCTGAGTTGCACTGCAACCTCAGGCATCTGCTGGCAAACGCATCCGCCAAGTGGTGACGTGAGGCATTCAGCTCTGGCTTCAGCCCGGCGAATCACTCAGCGGTTGCGAGGGGTCTAACCCTTCAACTTCGCCACTGAACACGCGACTGGCGGTGATGTCGTCAGCCTCGATCGTGATCAGATCGCACTTGTTGAGCGGTTGACCCATGCGCCTGAACAACCGGCCCGCCTGACGCATGCGGGCCCGGTCGATCGCGTTGCGAATGGAGCGGGCATTGGCGAAAAACGGCAACTGCATGCGGCGGCGAATGTATTCGGCGAAAGCCGCGGTGGCCTCCTCGCTGAAGCGGTAATGCTCAGCTGCCAGGATCAGACGGGCAATGGCCAACAATTCGTCGGCGCTGTAATCGGGGAAGTCAATGTGATTGGCGACCCGTGAGGAGAGGCCTGGATTGCTCTGGTAGAAGACATCCATGCGCTCCTTGTAACCGGCGAAGATCACCACGAGATCATCGCGGTTGTTCTCCATCACCTGCAGCAGAATCTCGATCGCCTCGGCGCCATAGTCGCGCTCGTTTTCGGGGCGATAGAGGTAGTAGGCCTCGTCGATGAACAGCACACCGCCCATCGCCTTTTTGAGCATGTCGCGAGTCTTGGGGGCCGTATGGCCGATGTACTGCCCCACCAGGTCATCGCGGGTCGCCGTGACCACATGCCCTTTGCGCACATAACCGAGCCTGTGCAGGATCATGCTCATGCGCTCGGCCACCGTGGTCTTGCCGGTGCCCGGCCGACCAGTGAAGGACATGTGCAAGCTCGGAGGTGTGGTTTGCAGCCCCAGGGACGCCCGCGCTTTGTCAACCACCAGCAACGCCGCAATCTCACGGATGCGTGCCTTGACCGGTTGAAGCCCGATCAGTTCTTGGTCGAGTTGATCCAGCACCGCTTCAATGCCGGCGCCGTCGTAAGCCTCACGCAGATCGATCGACGGCTCCGGTGCAACCATCAGGCCCCCAGCAGGGCATCGATGGCAGCCGCAAAGGCCTGCTCCTCATCGCCCAGGGCAGCATCGTCACGTTCAGGGCGCACCGTGATATTCACGTACGTGCGACCAAAACTGATATCAGGAAAACGCTGCTCGGCCTCCGACAAATCGTTGAGGCGCTCGAGAAAGTCGCGCGTGGCCTGATAGTCCGCAAATTCAATGCGACGCTCGAGCCGGTCGGCCTGCTCGGGTTTGGGCCTCGGGGTCCAGGGCTGATCCATCGGACCAACCTACGCGGCCAGACAGTCAGTGCGACCTGCCGCCAGGCGCGTGGCCCAGGCGAGGGCATAGGCCCCATTGGCCGCCTGCTGCGCCGGATCGCTGCTCTGCAACGGGTGCGGCATGGTGCCGTTAATGGCGGCGTTGGTGACGCAGAACATCGACTTCTGGAAGCTCATGCAGATCTTCACGCGCACATCACCTTCACCGCGGGTGCGAACCAGGTACCACTGGTGCAACGCCTCAGGCAGATGTCGGTACATGTCCTGCATCAGCAGGCTGGGTGGAATGCCGGCACCCATGCTGGGCAACGGATCCGCGTAAAGAGCCCCATAGGCGAACTGACCCTGATCCGGCGAGATCTGCTGGGCCTGGGCGTTGAAACTGACCGTGCCCAGAAACGGCATGCCCCGCAGAAACACCGCCTCGACATAGGGCACGGCCACATCCACCAGAAAGGTGAGGTTCGCCTCTGGCGGTAGCACCCAGTGGTGCTCGCCAGCAATCACAACGCCATAGGT
>CAYFMB010000095.1:0-7214 GCA_964344095.1 uncultured Klebsiella sp. | reverse complement strand
TCTACGTGAGCGGAGCCGACGAGTTCAGACGGCGCAGCTGCCAGACCGTGCTGCAGCTGGTGGTCGAGCGCCTGGCCGGGCTGATCGCGCCGGTGCTCTGTCACATGGCCGAGGACATTTGGCAGAACCTGCCCTATGCGGTGGCCGAGCGCTCGGTGTTTGAGCGCGGCTGGCCCACCGCACCGGCGGCCTGGCGCCGCCCTGAGCTCGAAACGCCCATGAACCAGATCCTTGAACTGCGGGCCCTGGTCAACCGCCAGCTCGAGAGCTGCCGCAGCGGCGGCACGCTCGGCGCCTCGCTCGAGGCCCAGGTGCAGCTGGAGCTGGGCGCTGAGGCAAGCAGCCTGCAAGCAGCCCTGGCCTGGCTGGCTGGCTCAGCCCACCCGGCGGTCGACAACCTGGCCGACTGGCTGCTGGTCTCGAATCTGCAGGTTGGTGGTGAAGCCCCTGCAGCGGTGCTCAGTGAAGCCAGCGAAGCCGGCGTGCAGGTGCGGGTGGCCAAGGCCGATGGCGACAAGTGCGAGCGCTGCTGGCACTACGAGAGCGACATTGGTCAGCACAGCGCCCACCCGACCCTGTGCGGCCGCTGCGTGGCGGTGCTGGCGGGCGGGCAGAGCTGAACAGCAGGCTTCAGGCGTTCCAGCGCTGAGGCGTCAGGAACGTGGCCACCGGCTCGGGCCCGAGCAGAACGATCTCGTCAGCCGGGTTGAGAGGTCCCTGCAGCAGCTGAGCTGAGCTGAGAACAGCGCCATCCGGCAACACGTTCTCGTCAGGGTCAAACGCGGTGGGATGGGTCGTGCTGCTGGAAAACCCGCGATACAGGACCAGCTCAAAAGCCTCGAGCTGGCAGGGGTCCTCGGCTGATGGCACGGTTCCCAGCAGCCGCAACACCCGATCGGGTCGCTCACGACTGAGGGTTTCAAGGGCAAGCAGAAGCTGGGCGGGCTCCATGGTTCAGAACTCACCGGCCACGCGGCCGGCCCGGGGCAGGCGTACCAGGAGCCACTGCAACAGACCCACGGCATACCCCAGCAGCGCCAGGTATCCCGCCACCGCGGCCAGGGTGGGATTCCAGTCACCACCAATCACAAAATCAAGGCTGCGGTCTGTCCAGGCATTGAGCAGCTGGGGCGGTTGGCGCCAGATCAGGCAACGTCCCGTCGCAGCCAGCGCCCCGCCGCTCAGGCAGCCCAGACCGGTACTGGTGAGGAGCACCGAGGCACCGGCCTGGATCGTGAGGCACCAGCGCCAGATGCGCGTCGTCAATGGCAGGGCCCGCCAGGGAGGCAGGTCCTGCAGCTCCTCGTTGATGTCAACCCAGAACCAGAGCACCAGGACCATCAACAGCTGTGCCAGCACCACCAGCAGATAAGCGAGCGGTTGATTGCCGATATGCAGCAGCAAGGCGATGAACATCAGGCTGGCGGTCTTCCAGTACAGAGCGAGCAGCCGCTGGATGGCGCCTTCACGACGCAGCAGCGCCCAGATCAGCAGCACCACAGGCACGCCCACGGCAAACAGCAACCCCAGGCGCACATCAAGCCAGACAAGGACGCGATAGAGGGATTCGCTCACTGCAGGCGCCGGGGGGCGGTTCGGTAAGTCGCCATTATCTGTCGCTGTTTGGAGACTGCCGGCGGCATTAGGGTCGCCACCATGCCTGCCATACCACTGCTGGAGCGGCTGGTGCGCCGCCAATCGGAGGCCTGGTGCCGCACGGCCCTGGTCCGCGAGACTTCGCTGCAGGCCGCCGTCGACGCTGTGGTCGCCCAACTGGGGCGTTGCGGGCCTGCCGATCTAGCGCTGGTGTTTGCCTCGGCCAGCTTCGCCAGCGACCTACCCCGGCTGCTGCCGCTGCTGAAACAGCGCCTGCAGGCAGAGCATTGGCTGGGCTGCCTGGGCGGCGGGGTTGTGGGCACCGGTGCCGATGGCGTGCCCCATGAACTGGAGCAGGACAGCGCTCTCAGCGTGACGCTGCTGCACCTGCCCGGCACCCAGGTGCACCCGTTTGCCCTCGACGGCACCAACCTGCCCGATCTCGACGGGCCGGCCGACCCCTGGCAACTGCAGGTCGGCGCCGCCGGCAGCGGCTTCCACAGCATGGTGCTGCTGGTGGACCCCAGCTGTCAGGCGATCAACGACCTGATTAGCGGTCTCGATTACGCCTACCCCGAGGCCGTCAAGGTGGGAGGCCTGGCCGCGGCCCACAGCGCTCCCCATGGCTCCCTGCTCGCCGCCGACGGCGTGCGCCAGGGTGCGGTGGGCTGCCTGCTCAGTGGCAGCTGGGGCCTTGATGCGGTCGTCGCCCAGGGCTGCAAGCCGATCGGCCCGATTCTTGAAGTCGAGCAGGCCCAGCGCAACGTGGTGCTGCAAGTCAGCACGGGCGAACGGCGCAGCAGCCCGGTGGCGGCACTCCAGTCCATCCTCAGCGAGCTCACCCCCGAGGAGCGCGAACAGGTGCGCCACTCCCTGTTCCTCGGGGTGGGCCAGAGCAGCTTCAGCCTCGAGAACCCTGGTGAACCCGCTTTTCTGGTGCGCAACCTGATTGGTGTCGACCCGCGCAACGGTGCCGTGGCTGTGGCTGAACGCATGCGGGTCGGCCAGCAGGTGCAATTTCATCTGCGTGACGGAGCAGCCTCGAACAGCGAGCTGTGCCAGTTGCTCGATGACCAGCGCGCGCGCCAGAGCAAGCCCCTGGCAGGCCTGCTGTTTGCCTGCCTGGGCCGCGGTGAGGGCCTGCACGGCCGCGCCGACGGTGACGTCGGCCCCTGCCGGGACCGCTTTGCCGAGCTGCCCATTGCCGGTGCCTTCTGCCAGGGCGAGATCGGCCCGGTGGCCGGCACCACCCATTTGCATGGCTACACCGCCAGCTGGGGCTTCGTGGTGCCCAAGAACTAATGGTGCGCCAGCACGTCAACCCGCTGAGCCGCTTCTATCAACAGCCACTGGCGCTGCCCCTGCCAGCCGACTTGTTTGCGCGTACCGACCTGCCGTTGCATCTCGACATTGGCGCTGCGCGGGGCCGCTTTCTGCTGGCCATGGCCCAGAACCAGCCGGGCTGGAACCACTTGGGCGTTGAAATCCGCAGACCCCTGGTGGAGGCGGCCGAAACCGATCGGCTGGCCCTGCAGCTCAACAACCTGCGCTACTTGTTCTGTAACGCCAATGTCAGCCTCAACGACTGGCTGCTGGCGCTACCGGCCGGGCTGCTGCAGCGGGTGACCATTCAGTTCCCCGATCCCTGGTTCAAGAAGAAGCACCACAAGCGCCGGGTGCTGCAGCCTGATCTGCTGCTGGCCATCGCTGCGGCCCTGGACGAGGGCTATGAGCTGTTTGTGCAGAGCGACGTGCTGGCCGTGATCGAACCGATGATCACGGTGATCGAAGCCAGCGGCTGTTTTAACCGCCCCAGCGGCGATGCCAAGCCCTGGCGCGGCAGCAACCCCCTGCCGGTGCCGACCGAACGGGAACAGCACGTGCTGGCGCAGGGCCTGCCGATCTACCGGGTGCTGTACCACCGCAATGGGGAAGCCCCGCCACCGCTGGCCGCTCTGCAACAACAGCTGGCCGACACCCTGGAGCAAAGCGCCGATGACGCGGATAATCCAGCCAGCTGAGCGGGGTCATCCTGAACGCTTCTGAGACGTCACCCGCCCCTTGGCTGCTGCGCTGGCAGGGGGCGCTGGCGGCTGCACCCAGCGGGGCGCTGGGCCGCAGCCTGCCCGAGATCGCCGGGATTGTGATCTGCGCCCTGATGGCCGGCCTGCCGCTGCTGAGTCGCGGCGGTGTGGGCCTGCTGATCGCTGCCAGCGGGCTGCTGTGGGTGGTCTGGGCCCTGCGCACCCCACCGGGGCGCCTGAGCGGGATCAGTCTGTGGATCCTGGCCATCCTGGCGATCGCACTGCTGGCCACGGGCTTCTCGCCGGTACCGACCGCGGCGCTCAAGGGCCTGGCCAAATTGATCAGTTATCTGGGGGTCTACGCCCTGCTGCGGCAGCTGCTGGCCCACAACCCGCTGTGGTGGGACCGCAGCGTGGCGGCACTGCTGGCCGGCGGTCTGGCCACCAGCGTGCTGGGCATCCGCCAGCTCTATGGCAACACCGCCGAACTAGCCCGCTGGGCCGATCCCAACTCGGTCGCCGACGGCACCATCCGCATTTACGGAACGCTCGAGAACCCCAACCTGTTCGCCGGGTTTTTGCTGCCGATCCTGCCGCTGGCAGCGATTGCCCTGCTGCGCTGGCAAACGCCGCTGCGGCGCCTGTTTGCGGCCAGCGCCCTGGGCCTGGGACTGGTCGCTCTGGTGCTGAGCTACAGCCGCGGCGCCTGGATGGGCATGGTCGCCTCGCTGGGACTGCTCGTGCTGCTGCTGGCCCTGCGCCAGACCCGCACCTGGCCGCCCTTGTGGCGCCGCCTGTTCCCTGTGCTGCTGCTGGTCGGGGGCACGGTGGTGCTGGTGCTGCTGGTCAGCCAGGTCGAGCCATTGCGGGTGCGGGTGCTGAGCCTGGTGGCCGGCCGCGAAGACAGCTCCAATAACTTCAGGATCAATGTCTGGATGGCGGCCCTCAAGATGATTCAGGAGCGGCCCTGGCTGGGCATCGGCCCCGGCAACACCGCGTTCAACCTGATCTATCCGCTGTTCCAGCAGCCCAAGTTCAACGCTCTGAGCGCCTACTCGATCCCGCTCGAGGTGACGGTCGAAGCCGGCATTCCCGGCCTGCTGGTGCTGTTGGGGCTGGTGGCCACGGCGGTGCGCACGGGGCTGCGTCTGGGCAAGGGTGATGGCCCCCTGGCCCTGCCGGCCCTGGCCTCGCTGGCGATCATCGCCGGGCTGGGGGTTCAGGGGCTCACCGACACGATCTTCTTCAGGCCGGAAGTGCAGGTGATCGGCTGGTTTGCCCTGGCGGTACTGGCCGCAGGCGCCGAGCCGAGGCGCCCATGAGCCCAGGCCCGCTGATCGCCGGCTTTGATGCGGGCCAAACCCACACCCGTTGCCGCCTGGCCCGGTTCACAGCCGCTGGTCACTGGGACGTGCTGGCTGAAGGCGAGGGGAGCGGGGTTTGCCACCTCGATGCCCCGGGCGGGGAAGCACGGTTTGCCAAGGCCATCGCGAGCAGCCTGGGCGCAGCCAGCGCCGGCTTGGAGCTGCGCCCAGGCGAGCTGGCCGCCGCCGCGATCGGCGCGAGCGGCATCGAGGCCGGCAGCAGCGTGCAGCCGCGAGGTCAGCGCCTGGCGGCTGACACCCTTGAGCTGCCGAGCGAGCGGGTGCTGGTCAGCGGCGATGAGCGCACCGCGCTCGAAGGGGCCCGAGGCGCCAACCCCGCCGGCATCCTGTTGATCAGCGGTACTGGCTGCATCGCCCTGGGCCGCAACAGCGCCGGCCAGCCGCACCGCTGCTACGGCTGGGGCTGGCTGCTCGACGCGGCGGGCTCGGCCTGTGACATGGGCCGCGACGGCATCGCCCTGAGCCTGCAGATGGCCGATGGCCGCCTGCCCGACACCCCCCTGCGCCCTGCCCTCTGGCAGGCCCTGGGGCTGAACGCTGACGATCCCTGCGCCCCCCAATCCATCAAGGCCCAGGTGGTGGATCCGGGCTTTGGCGCGGCCGGATTTGCGCGCCTGGCACCGCTGGTGCATCAACAGGCCCTGGCTGGCGATACCGAGGCGGCTGCCATCGTGCAGCGCTCGGCTGCGGCTCTGGCGCTGATGGCCGCCACCATCGCCAAGCGATTGCAGCTCGTCGCACCGCCGATCTGGCCCTGCGGCGGGGCGCTGCAGCATCTGAGCCTGTTGCGCGACGGCCTGGTGGAGGCCCTGGCGGTGCACTGCCCCGGCGCCCAGCTCCAGCAGCCAGCCGGCGATGCCTGCGATGGCGCCCTGAGGCTGGCGCAAAGCCTGACGCGAGGTGAAGCCTGAAGCTCAGGCGGCGTTGAGCTGTGCGTCGGCTAGAGCCGCCAAGGTGTGGGCCCAATGGTCGACATCGCCCTGACTCGCCGCTTCGACCATGACCCGCAGCAGCGGTTCGGTGCCACTGGCCCGCACCAGCACCCGGCCCTGACCAGCCATTGCCGTTTCGGCCTGCTCAACCGCCTGGCGCAGGGGCTCGCAGGCCTGCCACTGGGTGCGGCGCTCGCGATCGGGCACCGTGACATTGACCAGCAGCTGTGGGTAGGGGGCAAAGCTCTGGTCGAGCCAGTCGGCCAGGCTGATGCCGCGGCTGTGGATCAAGGTTGCCACCTGCAAAGCGGTGAGCAGGCCATCGCCGCTCATGCCGTGCTGGGCCGAGAGGATGTGGCCCGACTGCTCGCCGCCCAACCCGGCACCCAGCTCCTGCATGGCCTGGTGCACGTACTGATCGCCCACCGCCGTGCGCTCGAGCACGCCGCCGCGCTGCTGCCAGGCCCGCTCAAAGCCCAGGTTGCTCATCACCGTGGCCACCAGGCGACCATCGGGCAACTCCCCGGCCTCGAGCAGGGCTGAGCCCCACAAATACAAAATCTGATCGCCGTCGAACACCCGTCCGCGGCTGTCGACCGCCAGCATGCGGTCGGCGTCGCCATCAAAGGCGAAGCCCATGACTGCGCCACTCTCAAGCACCGCCCGGCTGAGGGGCTCGAGATGGGTGCTGCCGCAGCCCACGTTGATGCGATGGCCATCGGGGGTGCCGTGCAGAACCTGCACCTCGGCGCCCAGCTCTCGGAACACGGCCTCGCCGCAGGCGGTGGCTGAACCCCAGCACAGATCGAGCACAATGCGGCAACCATCGAGCCGGCGCCCAGCCACGCTCTGCCAGAGGCTGTTCTGGTAATCGAGCAAAAGGCCGGGCCGCTCGTGCACCGTGCCAAACGGCTCAAAACCGTGGTCTCGGGCGATCGGATCGCCGCGCAGACCGGCCTCGATCGCCTGCTGCTGCACCTTGGGCAGCTTGGCGCCGGAGGCGCCAAACACCTTGATGCCGTTGTCGTGGGGCGGGTTGTGGCTGGCCGACACCATGAGCCCGCCAGCCGCGCCAGTGCGCCGCACCGACAGGGGCACCGCCGGGGTGGGGCAGAGGCCCAGGTTCCAGACCTGGCGCCCCGCCGCGGTGAGGCCCGCCGCCAGAGCGGCAGTGAGCATCGGCCCGCTGCGGCGCGAGTCCATGCCGATCACCACCGGCCCCTCGGCCTTGAGCACCTGACCGCACCAGTAGCCCAGCTGCAGCGCCAACGCCGGGG
>CAYFMB010000094.1:0-7219 GCA_964344095.1 uncultured Klebsiella sp. | reverse complement strand
CCGATCGTTTCGATCGAGGATGGTGTCGCTGAGGACGATTGGGACGGCTGGAAGATCCTGACTGACCGCCTTGGCGCCACAGTGCAGCTGGTGGGCGATGACCTGTTTGTCACCAACAGCAGCCGCCTGCAGCGCGGCATCGAGCTGGGTGTCGCCAACTCGATCCTGATCAAGGTCAACCAGATCGGTTCGTTGACCGAGACCCTGCAGGCGATCGACCTGGCCGGCCGCGCCGGTTACACCAGCGTCATCAGCCACCGCAGTGGCGAAACCGAAGACACCACCATCGCTGACCTGTCGGTGGCCACCCGCGCCGGTCAGATCAAGACCGGTTCGCTGAGCCGCAGTGAGCGCGTTGCCAAGTACAACCAGTTGCTGCGGATCGAAGACGAACTCGGCAGCCAGGCGTTGTATGCCGGCGTCGAGGACCGGGGGCCTCGCGGTAAGGCCTGATTCCTGATTAGCTAGCTCCGCCCACCCATCAGCCGTGTCAGGCCGTAGAGGGAGGTGAGGAACCACACCCCCTCCATCAGGATGAAGCCATACTCACGATTGGCCGTGGCGACCACGGCCATCATCAGAGAGCCGAGCACATTGGCCAGTTGGTAGGGGTAACTCTGGGTGGGCAGTCGGCCCAGCTGCAGTAAGGCATAGACCGCCAGTTGCATGACAGCCCCCAGCAACGAGAGTTGCTGCAGTGGGTCATTGACCAGGGAGGCGGTGGCTGACGGGGTTGTCGCCAGGATCACTGCATCCCTTGAACCTTCTCAAGCCGGCTGTCGCGTCGCAGCCGGGCTTGCAGCTTCAGCCAGCTGAACGCCACGGGCACTCCCAGCACCACGGGTACGGCGGTCAGCGCCGGACGGGTGCTGGCGGCCAGCAGCGCAGCGGCCACGGCCAGGGCCCCCAGCAGCACCGATTGCCCGGCCACCTGCTGGCTAAGCGCTAGACGCCGCAGCAGCCGGTCGGTTTCGCCGGCCCTGATCTGCACCTGCAGATCGCCCTGCTCGATGCGGGCCAGGCTTTCTTCGAGCCGGCGCGGCAGGCCCAGGGCGCGGGTGCCCAGGTCGGCTGCCTGGCGCGACAGTTCATTGAGCAGATCGCCGCCACCGCTTTGGGTCATGAGGGGAAGCAGGTACGGCTTGGCAATCGCAACCAGGCTAAAGCCGGGATCGAGGCTGCGGCCTACCCCTTCAAAGGTGGACAGTGCCCGCATGACGAAAATGAGCTCAGGCGGCAGCCGGAACGGCTGTCCGTAGACCAGGTCGTAGAGGTCGCCTGAAAGCTTGTTGAGAACATCGGTCGAGAACGGCGGTGTCAACGCCTCGTTGAGCATCACCCGCACCAGCCTGCGCACCGGGCCAGGGTCAATGCCGGGGGCGAGCACACCTGCCTGTTGCAGTTCGCCCACCAGCGCCGCGGCATCTCGACTGGCGGCTGCAGTGACCATGCGGCCGAGCCTGGAGCGCAGGCGGCTCGAGAGCTGGCTCATCATGCCGAAGTCGTAGTAGATCAGCGCCCCGTCGCTGGCTACCGCCAGGTTGCCGGGGTGGGGATCGGCATGAAAGAAGCCAAAGCGCACCAGCTGTTGCAGATAGCTGGCCGCACCCGTTTCGGCCACTGCCGCCGGGTCGATGCCGGCCTCGATCAGGGACTGGCGGTCGCTGATCTTGATGCCCGGCACATAGTCGAGGCAGAGCACCCGGCGGCTGCTGAGTTCCCACACCACCGCCGGAATGCGGATGCGCGGGTTGTCGAGAAACTGCTGGCGGAAGCGGGCGGCGTGTTCGGCCTCGAGGCGAAAGTCGAGCTCGCGCAGCAACACCCGGCGGCACTCTTGAGCGATGCCGAGCCAGTCGCGACCGCGGCCCCAGCGTGGGTGGCGCTGCACCGCGGCGGCCACCTGCTGCAGCACCTCGAGATCGTGGCGAAACAGGGTGTCCAGGCCCGGGCGCTGCACCTTGAGCACCACTTGGCGGCCGCTGCGCAGGCTGGCGCGGTGCACCTGGGCCAGGCTGGCCGAGCCCAGGGGGAGTTCTTCGAGGTCGATGATCTCGGCGCAGCGATCACCGAGCTCATGCTCGAGCAAGTCCTGCACCACCGCAAACGACACCGGTGGCACTTGATCCTGCAGGCGTGCCAGCTCGGTGACCACCTCGGCCGGCAGCACATCGGGGCGGGCCGAGAGAATCTGACCCAGCTTGATAAAGGCTGACCCCAGGGTCAAGAACTGATTGGTGAGCCAGTGGGCCAGGTGCCGTTGGCGCCGGGCCAGGCGTTCGGGGCTCCAGCCGCCGCGGCCCAGGTAGCTCCAGCGGCGAGCGTTCCACCACAGCCGCAACAGCAGCAGCAGGGCAACGGCCCAGATGCGCAGCGCCCTAGGCATCGAGCTGGTGGCTCAGGGCTGAGACCCTGGCGCGCAGGGCGTCGATCAGCTCTTGGGGATCGCTGCAGGACGCCATGGCCCCGGCAGTTGCAGGCCTCGTGTCTGCCTGAGGTGCATCGTTCTGCTGGAGCCGTTGTGCCTCGAGCTCGACCTCCTGCCAGAACAGCTGCCACTCTTGGCTCAGCTTGCCTGGGGCTTCCTCTGCTGCCGCCAAGAGCGACGCGGCCGCATCGGCCAGACCGCTTCCCAGACGGGCCTGCAGGCGATTGAGCAGGGCCTGCATCTGCAGCTGCGGGTCTTGACTCATGGCTGGCTTGGTTCCGGAGCAGGCAGGGTCGGTGCTGGAGGCGCGACGTTCGGTTTTGCTGTGGCAGGCCTGACGCTCGCCGTGTTGGGCTGGATGGCGCTGCCGGTGCTGTCTTCGCTGGCCTGATCCAGCTTGGCAGTGGGCTTGTTAGCGGAGTCTGGTTCCGGCGCGTCCTGAAGTGGCCGCTCCACTCTGCTGCGCAGATCTTGTTGTTCGCTGCCGAAATGGAGGCGCAGGCTGTCCAGGCTGGTGCCCGGAGACTCGCGGACCTCAAACGACGGACCCCAGTTGACCAGAGTCGGCAGCCGGAGGTCCAGAAGACGCTGCGTCACGCCATAACCCAGACCAAAACTCATGCCCACCAGGAGGGGGCGTCGCCAGAGGCTCACCGGCCGAGGCTTGGGCCTGAGGGTGGCCGAGTTCATGACCGCTGGTTTGGATCAAGCAACTTTAGGTAGAGCACCGATTCCTTAGTGAGGTGGCCGTTCTTGCGGGGTTTCGGGCAGCTGTCGGTCGATGGCTGGGAGACGGCTGGATCAGTCCCTGCCGGTCGCGGTCACAGCTGAGTGGGTGGTTGGTCCGGGTTGAAGACCTGGTTGCAGCGAGTTGGGTAGCCCTGGCCAATGGCTGAGAACAGCTGCCACCACAGCGATGCTGAGTCGATTTTTGTTGCTTTCTAGTAGCTCCTTGAGGGCATCAGCATGCCTGGCAATGAATTCTTCCAGTGCTTGCTCGGTGATTTCATTGAGATGTTTTCCCTCGCAAACGGCAAGCAGCTTCAGCAGCACGTGGGTCTTCTTCTTGACCTGAAGCGTGATGCGTCGCACCTAAGCTTCTGCGTAACTGCATCACTTTAGCACCTGCTCCTGTGCACGGGCGCAGATGCGCAGGAGCACAGATGAGCTCCTGTGTGAAGCCACAGCCGCATTTGCTTGCGGCTGCTCGCTGAATCTTTGTTGTTCGTGGAGGCAGATACTGTGATTAGCAAAGGTTGATTGCTCTGAAAGTTTTCTTTAATCATCTCGCCAAATGTGGTGGCACCACAATCCGTCGGTTGGCGGCAGAGGATTATGGACAGGATTTTCATGTCATCGATCATTCAACAAGTGTTGCTCAACTGCGTCTGTGGCTGAGCAAAGAGCGTGTCTTTATTGCGTCTGAGCTTTATGAGGTCAGTCGCGAATGCTGTGATCTGCTGCTGCATGCTGATGGACTGCAGCGCATTGTGTTGGCCAGGAGTCCAATTGAGCGCTTCAAAAGCTTTTGTTCGCACGCTAGCCGCGACCGTTCTGGCGTTAGTGAGGGCGCTGCTTTTTGGTCCAATGATGTTTATCTGTGCATGCCCGTGAGTGCTGAGGCCTGGTTCAGTGCGGCTCTGCTGCGATTGGAGCGCAACACGCTGTGTTGCGGCCATGAGTTGTATGACGCTTATGACGATGGTTTTGCCCTGGCCATTGCATCGCAATGGTGGTTGGCTTCATTCAAGCATTATTATGACTTTAGGACGCGTCAATTTCGTCCAGCCGAGCTTTATCAGCATTTGCTCTCCTGGCGGAAGTCAGCTTTTCAGTCCAGCCATGGCATCAAGACCGTTGTTCATTCTTTTGTGAAGCAATATTATGCTTTGGTTGGTACGACAGATCGGCTTGAAGAGTTTGTTGATCGACTTTGTGATCTCGGAGTTTTGTCCAGCAGGCCATTGCAGTTGCCCTGTGAAAATCAGTCAAGCCAGCTGCGTCATCAGCAACCGCAAGCCTTTCGTCTTGACGACCAAAAGTTGTTGACCAAATACTTTGCGCTCGCGCCAGAAGAATTTTATCTTCATCTTGCCTGTCGCGATCATGCCGGTGTCGACGGGACGTTGGGCTGAGCGTCAGTAGCCCTCGTCCACGGCGTTCTGAGGTTTTTGGCCTTTGCGATGTGCGCGATCCTTGACATGGTGTCGGTTGGCTTTGGGCTCTGGGCGGATGCCCGAAGTTGAGCCCTGACCAGGTTTGTCGCGTCCCAGGGAAGGCAGGGGCGTTCGGTTCGCCGCCATCGCTCGCGTGCGTCAGGTCAGACCGTCATGGCTATGCCATGACGACCTGCCTCAAGGTCACCCGTGGGGCTTTACATCCTGCATTTGCATCTGCACGGGTTGTTTCGCGGCCACAACCTCGAGCTCGGCCGCGACCCTGATACCGGCGGTCAGACCACCTATGTTCTCGAACTGAGCCGAGCGTTGGCTGCCAGGCCCGAAGTCGACCGGGTTGAGGTGGTGACCCGACAGATTCACGACCGCCGCGTCTCCATGGATTACGCCCAGGCGGAGGAATCCCTCGGCCCTGATGCCCGCATCGTGCGCCTGCCGTTCGGGCCGCGTCGCTATCTGCGCAAGGAGCTGCTGTGGCCCCACCTTGATGAACTGGCTGACGCCCTGGTCGAGCGGCTCAGCGTCCAGCAGCGCAGGCCTGATTGGATCCATGCCCATTACGCCGATGCGGGTTACGTCGGTGCCCTGGTGCAGCGGCGCCTCGGCATTCCGCTGGTGTTCAGCGGCCATTCGCTTGGGCGCGAAAAGCGCCGCCGTCTGATCCACGCCGGTCTCGATTCCAGCCAGATCGAGGCGCAGTATGCGATGGCGCAGCGGATCGATGCTGAGGAGTTGACTCTGGCCCACAGCCAGTTGGTGGTGACCAGCACCCAGCAGGAGCGCGATCAGCAGTACAGCCGATACGGCCGTTTTCTGGTGGAGCGCTCGCGGGTGATTGCCCCAGGGGTCAACGCCCGCCAGTTTCACCCCCCAGTGGACGGTCACCATGACGCGGGCATCGAGGCGTTGATGGCGCCGTTTCTGCGGGATCCGGCCAAGCCGCCGGTGCTGGCGATTTGCCGGCCGGACCCGCGCAAGAACATTCCTGCGCTCGTGGAGGTGTTCGGTCGTTCGGAGCTGTTGCGCGGCAACCACAACCTGGTGCTGGTGCTCGGCAGTCGTGACGACCCTCGCCAGTTGGAGAAACAGCAGCGCGAGGTGCTGCAGCAGGTGTTCGAGCTGGTCGATCGCTACGACCTCTACGGGCGAGTCGCCTATCCCAAGCAGCACAAGCGCAGCCAGATCCCGGCCATCTACCGCTGGGCGGCACGGCTGGGCGGTGTGTTTGTCAACTCGGCTCTGACCGAGCCCTTTGGCCTCACCCTGCTGGAGGCCACTGCCAGTGGCTTGCCGCTGGTCGCTACCGATGATGGCGGCCCGCGCGACATTCTCGAGCGCACCGCCAATGGCCTGTTGGTGGATGTCTCCGATCTCGATGCCCTGCAGCAGGCTGTCGAGGATGCCCTTGGCGATCGCCAGCGCTGGCAGCGCTGGAGTCGCAACGGCATCGAGGCGGTGAGCCGTCAATTCAGCTGGGATGCTCATGTGACCTGCTACTTGGCCGAAGCCGGCAGCGTCAGCGCTGGCCTGGAGATCTCGGGACTGCGCTCAGTGGCTCTTTACGACCAGGCCCAACGGCCCCAGCGTCTGGTGGTGCTTGATCTGGACGGCTGCTTCGGCGCCCCCGATCCCGGCAGCCTGGTCGAGCTGCGCACCCAGCTGCAGAGCGATCCGCAGCTGGCTCTGGCGGTGACCACCGGCCGCGGCATCAAGGCAGCGCGGCAGCGTTACGACGAACTGCAGCTGCGCAAACCGCTGTTGTGGATCACCCAGGCCGGGAGCGAGATCCATGTGGGCGAGCGCAACGACCTCAACTGGCAGCGGCAGATCGCCCGTGGCTGGGACCGGCAGGCTGTCGAGGCGGCCATGGCTGAGCTGGAGCCGCGGCTGCGGCGTCAGCCCCAGGCCGATCAGGGTCCGTTCAAGCTCAGCTACACCCTGGCGGAGCCTGATCAGGGCATGCTGCCGGTGGTGCGCCAGACCCTGCGCCGTTACGGCCTGTTGGCCAGGCCCCATTTGTTTCAGCACTGGTACCTCGATGTGCTGCCGTTGACGGCTTCCAAGGTCGAGGCCCTGCGTTATGTCGCCCTGCGCTGGTCGCTGGATTTGGGCTCGATTCTGGTGGAGGCCAGCCAGCAGGGTGATGCCGAGCTGCTGCGGGGCTTAGCGCTGGGCGTGGTGCCTGAGGACCATGATCCCGATCTGGAGCCCTTGCGCCAACACCGCCGTGTCTTCTTCTCGAGCCGTCCCCAGGCCTGGGGGCTGCTGGATGGCCTCAGACACCACCGTTTCCTGCGGCGCTGACGTCCGTGCCCGTCGGGTAATGGCTGTTGCTGTCGGGCATCCAGTAACTCAGATCGTTGTACCAGAACAGACGTCCGGGAATCTGGCGGGTGGTGAGCTTCGTTCCGGTCATGGCACTGAGCAGCTGGCCCAGTTCGAGCACGCTGAGATCGGTCTTGACGTCATCGCCGGCGATCTTCAACAGCTGCGGCAGCTGCGCCAGGCTGGCGGGGTTGGCCAGTTTTTTGAAGATTTCGGCGAACACCAGCTTCTGTCGTTCCATGCGGCCCAGGTCGCCCAGTTCGTCGTGGCGGAAGCGCAGGAAGCCCTC
>CAYFMB010000093.1:0-7223 GCA_964344095.1 uncultured Klebsiella sp. | reverse complement strand
TGGCAACCGGGAGGCTCTGTGGCGACGCTAGGTGGATGGCTGATCCCCCTTCCCGTGCTGCTCTGGCCGCGCCACTGTGGCTGCGCGATCTGGCTGGGGCCTGGGTCTTTTACAGCGTGCTGCCGGCCTGGCCGTGGCCCGCGCCCCGCTTTGAGCGCATCGCCCGCTTCGCCCCCTGGATCGGCCTGGTGATCGGTGGGCTTGAGGCCCTGCTGTGGCTGTTGAGCAGCGGCTGGCTGCCGCCCCTGACCCAGAGCGCCCTGGTCATTGCCCTGGGCCTGTGGCTCAGTGGTGGCCTCCACGCCGATGGGGTGATCGACACCGCTGACGGGCTGGCGGCGGGGCCTCGGGCGCTCGAGGCTATGGCCGACAGCCGCGCTGGGGCCGCAGGGGTGCAGGCCCTGGTGGTGCTGCTGTTGCTGCGTCTGGGGGGGCTGCTGGCGTTGGCTGCGGCGTGCGGACCGCTGCTGGTCGCCTGGACGCTGCTGCTGGTGGCGATCTGGAGCCGCATCAGCCCGTTGCTGGCGATCGCCTGGTTCCCGTATTTGCGAGAGCAGGGCACGGCGGGCTTCCATCGCCAGGGACGGCGGTCGCTCGGGCGTGAGCTTTTGCCTGCGGTTCTGCTGTTGGTGCTGTTGGCTGCAGTGGCGTTGGGCCATCCACAGCTGCTCGTGTTGCTGCTGCTGCCGGCCTTGCCGACGTTGCTGCTGCCTGTGGCTCTGGGCCGGCGCCTGGGCGGGCACAGCGGGGACAGCTACGGCGCCTGCGTCGAGTGGAGCGGTGCCGTTGGAGTGCTGCTTTGCGGGAGTGTGCTCAGCGCGGCGGCGCGCTGGGCGGCAGGCTGAGGCAAAAGGCATTGCCAGCGCCGGGCAAGGCCGGGTCAAGCAACGCTGGAGGCACAATCAGCTCGAGCTGGCCGCCGAGCTCCTCGGCCAGGCTGCGCGCCAGGGCCAGACCAAGGCCGGTGCCGGGCTTGCTGCGGCCGCGTTCGCCGCGCACACCGCGCCCGAAGATCAGTTCCCGCTCGGCCGGAGCGATCGCTGTGCCCCCATCCCAGATGCTGAGGCGGGGCCCACCGCTCGGGCTGTCGCCGATGTGCAGACCGATCGGGCTGCCATCGCCGCTGTAGCGAAAGGCGTTTTCGAGCAGGTTGGCGATGATTTCGGCGACTGCACCGCTGTCACCACGCCAGTCGGGCAGGTGCACCGGCTGGTTCCAGGGACGCCGCTGCAGCGCCGCTGTGGCTGCCGCTCGGTTCAGCAGCGGCTCGAGCAGCTCGGGCAGCGGTTGCCCAACCGGGCCGCTCAGCACTGGGGGCAGCAGCAAGGGGGCGGTTTCGGCGGCCGCGAGGCCTGGTTCGGCCGGGACCTGCAGGCGGCTGAGCGCATCGACGTAACGGTTGAGCTGGCGCTCTTCGGCCAACAAGCCCTCCACCAGCGGGCGGTTTTGGCTGTCGTCCTCAAGCCGGCGCAGCAACAGCTGACCGAAGGTGCGCAGGGCTGTCAGCGGATTGCGCAGTTGATGCACCAGCACGTCCAGCTGCTCGCCCTGGCGCTGCAAATGCTGTTGCAGACGTTGTTGCTCGAGGTCCAGCAGCAGAGCTTCGGTGAGGCATTGCGCCACCGCTTGCAGACGCTGGCCCAGGCTGTCGGGCCAGGGGATGGTGCTCGCCTCAACCTGCAGTGCCCCCAGCAGCACCCGTTTGTGGCGCAAGGGCAGCCAGCGCCGCTCGTCGGCGGGCTGCCGCAGCGGGCTGGTGCTGGCCACGGGCTCTAGGGCTGGCAGCTGCACGGGCCAGTGCCCGATCGGAATCAGCGCTGGCGCTTGATCATCGCCAGTCTGGGCCACGTACACCACCAACGAGCGCACATCGTCGCGGTCGGCGAATTGCGCCAACTGGAACTGCAACAGGCTGAGAAAGCGCTCGGAAACGTGCAGTGTCACAAGGTTCGCGGCGCTGCAATCAGCAGGAGGGAGGGGAAATTCAGAAATTCCCTGCCCAATGTGGTTGAAATTCGGGAAAAAGTCTTAAGATCGCCGGTATCGACCAATACCTCGCAGTCCGCGAGCGGGCAGCTGGTTGCAGTCGGGGCAGGGCCTCTCGCTCTGTCATTGCGGTTTTTCCGCAATCACGCTACAGCAGAGACAGAAACCCATCCACAGGATCTGCTCTCAGTGATGCGGTGGCCTCGGCCGTCGTATCAGCGTTCATGCGTTGCCGATTTGCCCGGCGTTCCGCCTTTGCGTACGACAGATGGTTGGGCGTTGCTGACCCGCTGGTTCGCCAGCCGGTGGCAGCCACAACGATTGCGCCTTGGCCCTGTTGCCTGGCCGATCGCCTCACCTCTTCCCCCCTCTCTCCCACATTCATGTCCAAGAAGCGCAAGCGGATCAGCCGCCGTCGTTTGGCAGGCCAGCGGGTTCTGGCCCATGTGCCCACCTTCAATCTGGAGACCGGTTCGCACAAGCCGGTGACAGCCGCCCGTCGCTACATCGCTGAGCAGGCGCTGGTCCCACCGGCCATCCTCAATGTGCGTCGCAATGAGCACACCACTGATCGCTTTTTCTGGGGCGAAAAGGGTCTGTTCAGCGCCCAGTACGCCGAAGAGAATCACTTTCTCTTCCCCTCACTGCGTCTGATCGTTGATCGAATCGGCGAAGACGTGCTGTTTGAAGGTCTGGAGGCGCTCGCCGCTGACGACTGGGAGGAGATGGAAGAGTACGAATACGCCTTCGTCTGATCGGCGAAGCGCTGAGTGCGTCGGCCATAAACGCGCAGAGTTTGACTCTGCGCGTTTTTTTGTGCCCATGGTCCTGTTCACTCCCTGGCTTGCTCTGCGCGCCAGCAGCGCTGCAAAAACAACCGCATCGCGGCAAACAGATCCGGGTCGATGCTGTGGCCGCCGTCAAAGCTGAGCAGCTCGACGCTGGCTCCGGCTGCTTGCAGCAGTCGCTGCAGCTCGACGCTGGCCCCGTGCGGCACCACCGGGTCCTGGTGGCCATGGCTCAGCAGCACCGGCAGCGACAGGGGGCCGGGTTGCCAGTCGGGGTGGGGATAGCCGCTGCAAGCAATGACACCCGCCAGAGGCAGGGGGTCGCCCGTGGCCCCGCCGCCGCTGGCCACATCGAGAGCCATGGCCGCGCCCTGGGAGAACCCCAGCAGCACGGTCTGCTGCAGCGGCACCGTTTCGGCCAGAGCCTGCAGGCGTGCGTGCAGGGCCACCCGGGCCGGGGGCAGCTGGGGCCAGCCGCTCTGCTGCAGGTCGTACCACTGGCGTCCCATCCCAGCCGGGTGCGGCAGCGGCGCACGCAGGGCCACGATGCTCACCTGAGGGCCCACCAGCAGCTCGCCCAGATCGAGCAGATCGTCGGCGTCGGCGCCCCAGCCGTGCAGCAGCACCAGGCGGTTGGGGGCCTGGTCGGGGCCGTGGCAGAGGGCTTCCCCAATGGCGGGGTCCTGCATGGTCATGGCGCGGTTTGCCTGCGTAGGTTGGCTGGTTGAACACGTGTTGTCGCCATGGCTGCCACGGCCCTCTTGAGCGTTTCCAATAAGGAGGGATTGATTCCCCTGGCTCAGGGCCTGCTGGCTGCCGGCTACCGGCTGATCTCGAGCGGCGGCACGGCCGCGGCGCTGCAGGCGGCGGGGGTCCCGGTGACCAAGGTGGCCGAGCACACCGGTGCGCCCGAGATCCTGGGCGGCCGTGTCAAGACCCTGCACCCGCGCATTCACGGCGGCATCCTGGCCAAGCGCGCCGACGCCGCTCACCAGGCCGATCTGGCAGCCCAGGGCATCGATGCCATCGATGTGGTCGTGGTCAATCTTTATCCCTTCCGCGAGACCGTGGCCGACCCGGCCGTGAGCTGGGACACTGCGATCGAGAACATCGACATTGGCGGTCCGGCGATGGTGCGCGCCGCGGCCAAGAACCATGCCGATGTGGCCGTGCTGACCAGCCCATCGCAGTATCCCGCCTTTCTGGACGCGCTGAGCGCTGGTGCGGTCACCGCTGAGTTGCGGCGTCAGCTGGCCCTGGCGGCGTTCGAACACACGGCCAGCTACGACGCTGCCATCAGCGGCTGGATTGCGGCCCGTCTGGCGAGCGAGGCGGCCAGTGCTGCCGCGGCTGCGCCGCTGGAGCTGAGCCTGCCGGCACAGCAGAGCCTGCGCTACGGCGAAAACCCGCACCAGAGCGCCACCTGGTACAGCCAGAGCGCTACCGGCTGGGGCGGGGCCCAGCAGTTGCAGGGCAAGGAGCTCAGCTACAACAACCTGATTGACCTCGATGCCGCCCTGGCCACGGTGCGGGAGTTTGGTTACGACCGCACCCCGCCTGGCGACAATCGTTTTCAGTGTGCCGCGGCGGTCGTCAAGCACACCAATCCCTGCGGCCTGGCCACCGGGGGCAGTGCCGTCGAGGCCCTGACCCGCGCCCTCGATGCCGATCGGGTCTCGGCCTTTGGTGGCATCGTCGCCCTCAATGCCCCGGTCGATCTGGCCGCGGCTCAGCAGCTCACCAGCCTCTTCCTCGAATGTGTGGTGGCGCCGGGCTTCAGTGATGAGGCCCGCGCCCACCTGGGTGCCAAGCCCAACCTGCGCCTGCTCGAGCTGGGTTCGCCGGCGATCGGCAGGGCTGCTCGCCAGCACCTGCGCAGCGTTCTGGGCGGTGTGTTGGCCCAGCAGCTCGACGATGAGGCCGTTTCCGAGAGCGCCTGGCAGGTGGTCACAGAGCGCCAGCCCAGCGGTGAGGAGCTGGAGGATCTGCGCTTCGCCTGGAAGCTGGTGCGCCACGTGCGCTCCAATGCCATTGCGGTCGCTAGCGGCGGCCAGAGCCTGGGTATCGGTGCCGGGCAGATGAACCGGGTTGGTTCAGCCCGACTGGCCCTTGATGCGGCGGGCGAACGAGCCCGCGGCGCCGTTCTAGCCAGTGACGGCTTCTTTCCTTTTGACGACACCGTGCGACTGGCGGCCACCTACGGCATCAAGGCCCTGATCCAACCCGGCGGCAGCGTGCGCGATGCCGACTCGATCAGCGCCTGCAACGAGCTCGGGCTGGCGATGGTGGTCACTGGCCGGCGCCACTTTTTGCACTGACAAGCCTGCCCTGAGGTCTGAACGGCTCGCTAGGTTCAGCCTCACTGTCTGAACCTGGCCATGCCTGAGAGCCTCGCCTACAACCTCAACTTCGTGCATCCGTTGCTGATGTGGGCGCTGCTGGCCCTCTCGGGCTACGGCATGTGGCTTGGCATCAAAGCCAAGAAGACCCGAACGGCCGATGCCGACACCCGCAAGACCCTGATCAAGGGGAACTACGCCAAGCGCCACTTTCAAGTGGGCGGGCTGATGCTGGCACTCATGGTGCTGGGCACCTTTGGCGGCATGGCCGTCACTTATCTCAACAACGGCAAGTTGTTTGTGGGGCCCCATCTGCTGGTGGGCGTCGGCATGACCTGCCTGCTGGCCCTGGCCGTCGCCCTGATCCCGCTGATTCAGCAGGGCAACCTGATCGCCCGTAAGGCCCACGTCGGTCTCAACATGGGGTTGATGACCCTGTTTCTGTGGCAGGCCGTCAGCGGCATGCAGATCGTCACCAAGATTTGGGAGAACCGACCCGCCTGAGCTTCATGCACCAAGTTGGGCCAGAGCTCAGCGTTGAACGCAGCGTGGCCCAGATCAGTCCAGCCGATCGCTGATTGCCTGCGCTGATCGCTTCAGAACAGAGCCCGCCGCCGTGGCGGGCAGGTCAGACCATGGCTGGCGTGGAAGTCCTCCTGGACCTTCCAGGTCAGCCGCCGCGAGATCTGCCGCACGATCTGCCTGAGCAGGTGATCGCCGCTGCTCTGCACCAGGTTGTCGGGCAGCAGCGTGATCACTCCGGGCAGACTGATCCACACGGTCAGTTCCAGCTGCCAGCGCACCACCGTCAGTGGCGAGCCGGCCTCGGCGTCTTTGAGATCGTCGCTGGCCGCGGCAGCCTCATCAAGTTCCAGTGAGGCGTTGAATTCGACGTCATAGAGCTGTTGCAGCGCCTCGGCTGCTGTTCCCGCCGGCAGCGGCACCGTGACAATGCGGTAAATCCCGTCGGCCTGGGGCAGCAGTTCCAAACCAATGGTCGGCTCCACTTCAAAGCCAAAGTTGCCAAAGCGTCCCAGGGTCAGCACGTAACCGTTGAGTGCCCTTCCTAGGGGCTGCACGCTCATCGGTGCTGCACAGCGGCGAAACCAACCCTCATGCCGGTCGAGATAGGCCGAAACCAGCTCAGACGACGCTCGCATCTCCATGAGATCGGCGAAGGTGCTGGCGTAGCGGCGAACCTTGGGATCGTGGCTGTGGCGCAGCAATGGGCCTGTCCGATGGGGATGGGGCTCAGCAGCAGCGGCCACCAACGGTTGGGTCGACAGTGGTGTCAACGGCTGGGAGCTCCCGGAAGCCGGAGAACCGGCCAAGTATGAACCAAATGTAAAGCCCTCTGTGCTGGTCGCCGAGCTTTGTCAGCGGGCTCGGCCATCGGGTCAGTCGTTGCTGAGATCGATCAACCGCCGGATCACGTCTTCGACGACCCGATCCGGGGTTGAGGCTCCGGATGTGATGCCGACCCGGATCGGCCCGGCAGGCAGAAAATCGCTCTCGCTCTGCGGTTCGCTGCCCAGCGGCTTGTGGGTGATGCGATGGCCGGGGCCGATGCACTCGGGCGTGTCGATGTGGAAGGAGCGGATGCCGCGGCTCACCGCGATTTCCTGCAGGTGGGTGGTGTTGGAGGAGTTGTAGCCGCCGATCACGACCAGCAGATCGAGGGGCTCGTCGACCAGGGCGAACATGGCGTCCTGCCGCTCCTGGGTGGCATCGCAGATCGTGTTGAAGGCGAGGAAGTGCTCGTTGAGCGCCGCCGGCCCGTAGCGGCGCAGCATCGTGCGCTCAAACAGACGTCCGATCTCCTCGGTTTCGCTTTTGAGCATCGTGGTCTGGTTGGCCACGCCCAGCCGCACCAGATCCACATCGGGGTTGAAACCCGGCGAGCAGGCCTTGGCAAAGCGGGCCATGAACGCCTCGCGTTGCTCAGGACTGGGGCCGCCGCCTTCGCTGCTCGCCAAAATGTAATCGCAGACCATCTGCGCTTCGGTCAGGTCGAGCACCACCAGATAGGTGCCGGCGAAGCTGCTGGTGGCCAATGTTTCCTCGTGCTTCACCTTGCCGTGAATGATCGAGGTGAAGGCGTGCTTCTTGT
>CAYFMB010000092.1:5921-7299 GCA_964344095.1 uncultured Klebsiella sp. | reverse complement strand
GCGCCTGGATGGCCCCCGCTGACCAGCCTCACGAAAACTTCGTCTTCCCTGAAGAAGTCCTGCCTCGCGGTAACGCTCTCTGATCGCGTTGATCAATTTCACTCCAGCGCCCCCACGGGGGCGCTTTTTTGTTGGTTGTTGCCTGAGCTGGCCATGGCTGGGCGGTCTTAGGGTGCCAGATCTCAGCTGATGGAGAGCGCATGGCCGCAGAGACACGTTCTGGCCCCATGCCGTGGAGATCCTTTCTGTCGCACTACGGCATCTATTGCCTGCCGGTCGTGGTTCTGAGTTATGTGGCGTTGGAGAGTTACCAGATTGATTACCGCGCCTTTTATCTCGCCGGTAAATCGGTGTTGCTTGGTCTTGATCCTTATCTGAATTATGTCGGTCTAAGGCCGGAGTTCTACGCGCCGATCAATGCTGAAGACGCTGCGTTTTCGGCCTTCCGTTATCCGCCCTTGGCGGCGTTGCTGTTTGCGCCGCTGGCTCTTTTCCCCTATGGGGTCTCGAAGCTTGTGTTCACCTTGTTGATGCTGGCGCTGGTGGTGGTGTCTGCAGGCCAGATCGTGCGGCGGTTTCGTGGCCAGTGGCCAGGCGAGTCGCTGTTGTTTGCGTTGTTGAGTTTTCCTGTGCTGGCTGTGGTCGAGCGCGGGCAGGTGGATCCCCTGATGGTGGTGTTGGTGCTGGCAGGTTTCACTGTGGCCGGCGAGCGCCGGCGCCAGGGTGTGGCGGGGTTTTCTCTGGCCCTGGCGGGCGTGCTCAAGATCTTCCCGTTTGTGGTGTTGATCGAGGTTCTGGCCAGGCGCCAGTGGCGTCTGTTCATGGCCACTTGCCTCTGGGGTTTGCTGCTCTTTTCAGCGCCCTGGCTGCTCTTCGGCTCCAAGGTCTATGGTCATTTCTGGCAGCGCACCTTCCCTGAGCAGTTGGGGGTGATCGTCAACCCCATCGCCCGCGATCTGCATGGTCAGGGCATCGATCTCGGTCGCTTGGCGCGGGCGATCGACGGCAACGGTCTGATCATTTCCCATGATTTCACCAACGGCTTCATGAATCCCCTGCTGCGGGACAGCACGGCTGGCGCTTTGCTGGTGGGCCTGCTGCTGGCCTTGCTGTTGGAGTGGCTCGGTCGACGCGCCAACCCAGAACTGCGCTTTTATGCCTTTCTGAATGTGATCAATCTTTTCAATCCGCTTGCGTGGATCATGGGTCTGGTCTGGTATTTACCGTTGTTCTTTTATCTGTATCCGCGCCTCACGCGCCTGGGTCGTGGCTTGCTTCTGGCGCCGCTGTTTCTGCCGCCGTTCCTGAACGCCAATGCAGCGTTGGCCTATGTGATAGCCCTGGTGTTTGTCAGGGCGTCAGGCTCATCAGGCTGGGG
>CAYFMB010000092.1:0-5821 GCA_964344095.1 uncultured Klebsiella sp. | reverse complement strand
GGAGCCTTCATGCTTGTTGTCTAGAACAAGCCTGGGGGAATGTTGATCGGACCTGTGCTGAGCGAGCGGTCCTGGTTGAACAACGCCATGGTGTTGTTGCTGAAGGCCTCCCAGGTGCCCGAGCCAATGGTGAAGGTGTCAAACGCGTTGATTCTTTTTACGGCTGCAGCGGTTTGCGCACCAAGATCCAAATAGCCTAGAAACCGGTCGGCTCGATCGAGTCTGCCGTTGCCATTGGTATCGGAGTAAATGTTGGGGGATTTGTTGTAGTAAGTGAAGCGCTCTCCTTGGTATTTGCCGCTCATTTTGGTGCCAATCACCGTGTCGACATCGCCAGCGAAGACGGCTACCCAGGTTGATCGTTTGACACCTGGCTGCTTCAGTTCGACAACGTTGACGTAGGGGAAGCTGGGGCTTGGCTTGCCGTTCGCACTGCTTGGAAGCTGCTCCAGTTCCCGTCGAAAGCGCCAGGTGCCCCGGGCGATGGGTGTCGTTTCTCGGGTGCTTTGACCCGAGCCTTTGGGGCCTCCAGCTTTGCTCGGCAACATGTTGGGACCGGTGTTCTGTGTTGGTCTGGTGTCCGGCGCTGCCGCTGGGTGCGGCTTGATGGGGCTGGTTGAGGGCTTGCGATCGGTGCGTCGATCGCCAAACGATCGTCGCGCTAAACCTGTGGTTGGCCATTGCCCACTCGGGGCGTCGCTCTGAGTCCTGGTCTTCAGAACAGTCCAGGGGCGATCGGCACCAGGCCGGAGTTCTGTGAGCCCATCGCCAGGGATAGCGTGTTGTCGTTGAAGACTGTCCAGGTCCCTGCGCTGAATCCTGCAGACGTGAACCTGTTGAGTTGGTTCTGAATGCTGGGTGTCATTTTGTCGCGGTTGAAGAATTCAACAAACAAAGGTTTGATATCGCTGATATCAAATTTGCCATTTCCGTTGGCGTCTTTGGCAAGCATTGGCACGCGATTGCAGTACGTAATCGGATCGCCTCTGTACGTGCCGCTATAGCGTGTGCCGACTTGTGATTGGTCGTTGTCGGCTTCAAACTGCATCAGCCAGGATTGACCTCCTCCGCTCTGCTGCAGCGCGAAGATCGTGACCCAGGGCCGCTTTGGGGTTGGCTCTCCGTTTTTTTGGGTCAGCTCTGGCCTGAGTGTCCAAGTGCCTCGGGCGGCAACGTTGCCCTTGCTGGACGTTTTGATTGCCGGGCTGGTGATGGCTGCGGGCTTGGGGCGAGTCGTTGAACCAGCAGGTTTGGGCTTGACAGTGCTCACCGCTTGGCGAATCGGCATGGCACAGCAAAAACGTTTCGAAAACCTAAGTGATGGTTTGCGTGTGTTGGCCTGCGCTGCTGGTTTGCTTCCTGATGTGCTGGAGATCGGGTTGCCGCCACAGGCTCACTGCTCCCACCAGGCTGGGCAGCAACAAGGTCGTCAGCCGCAGCACCACCGTGGCCGCTAGGGCCTGGCCCTGGTTGGCCCCATAGAACAGCGCCAATCCCACGCTGGTCAGCTCGCTACTGCCCAGACCGGCAGGCAGGAGCGACAGCACACCGCCAAGGCTGGTGGCGGTGCGCATCACACCCGCCTGCTCCAAATCCACCGCGGCACCGAGTTGGTCCAGCACCCGTTGCAGCAGGGCGGCCTCCAGGAGCCATACCGTCGTGGTCAGCACCAGTCCCAGCAGCAGGGGGGCCGGCCGTAACAGGCTTCTCAGCTCAGCGATCGCCTGCAGGGCTTCCCACAGCACCCGCTTCAGCCCGCGCATGGGCCGCCTCCAGGGCGGACTGCCCAGCAGCTGCTCAGCTCGCTTCAGGGTCTGCGGATGGCTCAGCACCCAGACCAGCGCGGCAAGGGCCACCAGCACGGTCATCAGCGCGATTCGCTGGCGTCCTAGCCCCAGGCCCCAGGCCAGCACCACCAGGGCGCTGGCCAGATCGAGCAGCCGTTCGGCGGCCGTGGCGGCCACACCGATGCGCAGGGGGATGCGGTGGCGGCGCTGCAGCCATAGGCCCCGCAAGGCTTCGCCGCTGCGGGCGGGTGCGGCAATCAAACCCAGGCCGGCGAGATAGATGCTGGCGCTGGCTCGGCTGTCAAGGCGGTGGCCCAGACAGGCCAGCAACAGTTGCCAGCGTCCGAACAGCAAGCCATGGCCCAGCACCGCCACCAGGGCCGCCAGCAGCCACAACGGTGCCGGCACGGCCTGCAGTTGGGTGGCCACGGCGTCCCAGCCCAGCAGCAAGACCAGCACCCCGTAGACCAGCAGGCCTCCTGTCAGCAGGCCCAACGCCTTCACGGCGTGAAGCGCAGCTTGCTGGCGGCCACCAGACACATGCGCGCCAGGATCAGACCTTCTCTGAAATGGGCGATGTTGGAGCTGCCGTAACTGCGTTCCTGGTACCGCACAGGGACCTCAACGATCTTGAGGTTCAGCTTGCTGGCGCCAAACAGCAGATCGAAATCACCAAAGGGGTCAAAGTCGCCGAAAAAGGCACGGCCGGCTTTGAGGCGCTCGTAGTCGGCCTTCCAGATCACCTTGGTGCCGCACAGGGTGTCCTTGATGCGCTGGCGCAGCAGCCAGGCGAACACGGCGGCAAAGAAGCGATTGGCGGCGGTATTGAGTGGCGGCATCGCCGCGTGGCTGCGCGGGTAGACCAGCCGACAACCGTTGACGAACTCGCCGCGGCCTTCGGCCAGGGCGCCGATGAAGCGCGGCAGGTCCTCGGGTCTGACCGTCAGATCGGCATCAAGAATCACCAGCACGTCGCCCGTGGCCTGCTCAAAGCCAAGCCAAACCGCATCGGCTTTGCCGCGACCGCTCTGGCGCAGGGCCCGCAGCTGCAGTGGCCCCTGGTAGGTGGCACACACCTGTTCGATCGTCTGCCAGGTGGCATCACTCGAGTGCCCTTCGACAAACAGCACTTCGGTGCTGCGGCCCAGGGACGGCAGCCGTTCGATCGCTGCGGCGATGTTGCCCGCTTCGTTGCGCGCCGGAATCACCACGCTGACGCTGGGCAGCGGCGGTCTTGCCAGAGCGGTGGGGCGCGCCACCAGCCAGTGGGTCAGACCCAGCTGCTCCAGCAGCGGCAGCTGGCTGAGCCAGCGGTTGGCCAGAGGGGTGAGCAGCGGAATCTGCCGGGGCAGCAGGCAGCGGTGTCCCGCCTTGAGCACCTCCCAACCGGCCAGATCCAGCAGGTTGGTCACATCGCCGGGGGTGAGCCAACTCTCAGGCGGCTGGGGGCGCCGCTGACCCAGCAGTTCGGCTGCCTTGAGCAGCGGCTGCCACAACCAGTTGTGAAAGCTGATCACCAAGCGCGTGCGGCTGTGGCACAGGGGAGCCAGCCGCTCCAGTGCCGCCTGCACATCGGGCAGGGTGTTGAGGCTGTTGGTCAGCAAAATGACGTCAAACGGCTCTTCAGTGCCCAGGGTTGCGGCGCTGAGCTGGGCCGCGGTCTCACAGCAAATGCGCAGCTCGGGGTGGCGGGCCTGGGCCGCTGCCGCAAGGGCGGGCTCAGCTTCGACGCCGACTCCGAGGCCGGGCTTGAGTGACGCCAGCAGGTCCCCCAAGCCACAGCCGATTTCGAGCACCCTGAGACCTGGTGCCACCAGCTGCTGATGCAGTCGCCGCAGATCGTTGTAGTAGGCGCGGTTGCGCTGTTGAAACCGCTCCAGCGTTAAGGGGTTGACCATGCCTCCCGCAGCTGCCAGGTGTTGTCCTGGAGTAGCCACACTGCCACCCCGGGCGGCACCGTCTCGGCGCGCGTGTGCAGCGGGCCCAGCTTGGGCGCTCCCACGGCCAGCAGGATCTGCTCTTTCTGGGCGTCATCGCCAATCGGAGTTGTGGCCAGAAAATGCACCGGTCCTTTGGCCAGCACCCGCTGCACAGCGGGTTCGGCCAACTTGGCTCGCAGCCCAGGGCTGTGGTCGATGAACACCCCTGCCTGCAGCAGGCACACCAGGGCCAGATAGGGCCCCACCAGCCACAGCAGGAGGCGGGAGCGTCCAGGGGGTTGCCAACCGCTAGCGAGCCAGCAGCCTCCCAGCCCCAGCGCGGCGGCCCTGAGCCAGCCAGGCGGCAGCGCCGTCGCCGCCGGCACCGGGGCCAAGGCGGCGGCCAGCACCAGCACTGCCCCCAGCATCAGCGGCGCCAGCCGCAAGCCTCGCCATGTGGCCGGGCGACAGGTGCTCCAGTGCTGCAGCGCCTCACTGGCGGCAACCGCCACAAACGGCGTCAACTGCAGGGCGTAATAGGGCGTCTTCGTCTTGAACAGACTCAGCAGCAGCAGCAGCAGCAGCGGGTAGCCCAGCCACAGCAGCAGCGCGTCCCTGGGCAAGCTTCCGTTTCGCCAGCGTTGCCACAGCAACCATGCCCCCACCGGTGCAATCAAGCCCCAGGGCGCTGTGTTGGCGGGCAGGTTCCAGAGGTAATACCAGGGGCCCTGGGCAAACACTGTGGTGCCCGAGAGCCACAGGAGCTTGCCCCAGAGCTGACTGACCACCGCAACGCCATGACGTTGCAGGCTCAGGCCGAGCCACAGCAGCGGCGGCAGCCAGCCCAGGGCAAGTGCTGCCCAGAAGCGCCACTGTTTGAGCAGGGAGCGCCGCGCGAGCAGCAGCAGCGGCAGCATCGCCAGGGCCGGCAAGACCGCCATGAACCCTTTCACCAGGAAGGCCGGCCCAAGCCAGATGGCTGCTGCCACGGGCTGGCGGCGCCAGATGCCCCACAACCCCAGCAGCTCGAGGGCCAGCAGTGGCATGTCCTGGGTGGCCATGTGGGCATAGCTGAACCACAGCGGGCACAGCACCAGAACGGCGGCGGCAACGCTGCTGCGGCTCAGGCGCCAGGTCAGGCCCACACTGGCCGCGGCGGCCAGCCAGCCAGGCAGATGCACGCCCAGGGGGGTGTTGCCCAGCACGGCCGTGCTGATCGCGATCAGCCACTGCACCCCGATCGTGCGGTCGTAGAAGGGCACACCCCAGCTCTGGGGGGTCAACCAGTCGCCTGATTCCAGGATCCAGCGCGCCTGCAGGGCGTAAAAGCCCTCGTCATGGGCCAGCAGGCTGCGCGGCGCCAGGCTCAGCAACAGGGGCAGAGCCAGCAGCAGCGCCGCGCGGGGCTTGTTCATGGAGCCATTGTGCGATCTGGCACAGCGGCCCTGGTGATCTGGAATACATCGTGGACAATCTCTTTGGCGCATTGCGCCCTTTCTCTGTGTGAGGAATCCATGAAACTCTTCAAGCAACTTCTGGTTGCTCCTGCGGCTCTTGGCCTGCTGACCCCCATGGTCGCCAGCGCTGCCGAGCTGAACCTGGACAGCGTCAACAAGTACGCCGCCGAGGAGCAAGTCACCAGCATTTCTCAGTTCTCTGACGTCAAGCCCACCGACTGGGCTTACCAGGCTCTGAGCAACCTGATCGAGCGCTACGGCTGCGTCGCTGGTTACCCCGACGGCACCTACAAGGGTCAGCGTGCCATGACCCGTTTCGAGGCTGCTGCTCTGCTGAACGCCTGCCTCGACCGCGTCACTGAAGTGACCGACGAGCTCAAGAAGCTCATGGCCGAGTTCGAGAAGGAACTCGCCATCCTCAAGGGCCGTGTTGATGGCCTCGAGGCCAAGGTCGGTGTGCTGGAGGCTCAGCAGTTCTCCACCACCACCAAGCTCAAGGGCATCGCCACCATGGTGCTCGGTGGCGCCACCTACAGCTCCAACAGCTTTGGTGCCCAGGCCGCTGGTTACAACCTGCCCAACACGGCACTGCCGAATGGTCTGAGCTTCAACTACGACGTTCGTCTGAACTTCGACACCAGCTTCACCGGTAAGGACC
>CAYFMB010000091.1:5721-7352 GCA_964344095.1 uncultured Klebsiella sp. | reverse complement strand
ACAACGCGGCCAACTTTGATAAGCGCCTTGACTGGGACGGTCTGAGTGCCACTGCTGCAGCCTGGGTGCTGAGCCCTAGCCCTGAGGACTGCCCCCAGCAGCCCAGCTGGTGGCCTGTGCTGGAGGCATTGCGTCAGGCGGCTCGTGACGGCTTGGCAGCGGGCGGGCTGGCAGAACGGTGTGGCAAAGAAGCGTTTGTACATGCCTGGCGGCCGGCTGCCGCTTGGGCCTTGCAGACCCTGCAGCAGCGTTGTCAGGAGCTCACCGGGTCACTGGATCTGAGCCACGCAGCCTGGCTCGACCTTGGCGAAGCCTTACTCGAGCGCCTCTGCAACACCGCCGACCAGGCGCTGTGGGAGCAGTTCAACCAACGCCGCACCCCTGGGCAAATGTTGCTGGCCCACTTGGGGGTCCATGGCGACGGCAGCGGCGAGCCCGTGCACGAGGCCTATGACGCGTTCATTGCCGAGTTGCTGCACGACGGCTACGCGCCGCTGCTGACCGAGTTTCCCGTTCTGGGGCGTCTGCTGGCGGTGGTCACCGAGCTCTGGCTCGAGGGCAGTGAAGAGATGCTGCGGCGTTTGGCCGCCAGCCGCCCCGCCCTGCAGCAGCACTTTGGGATTGCCCCAGATGCGGTGCTCTGCAAGGTGCAGCTGGGCCTCAGCGACCCCCACCGCGGTGGCCGCGCCGTGGCGATTCTGCGTTTTGCAAGCCTGCAAGGAGACGACATCACCAGGGTTGTCTACAAGCCCAAAGACATGCAGGTCGATCAGACCTACCAAGATTTTCTCAAGGCTCTCAACGGGGCTTCAACCCTGCCGCCATTGCGCACCCTCACGGTCCACAACCGTGACGGCTATGGCTTTATGGAATGGGTGGAGCACAGGCCAAGCAGTAGTGACGAGGAGCTGGCGCGCTTTTATACCAATGCCGGCCGCATCATGGCGGTGTTGCACGTCCTGGGCTGTACCGACTGCCACTACGAAAACCTGATTGCTAGCGGGGATCAGCTGGTGCTGATCGACACCGAGACCCTGCTCGAGGCCGATCTGCGCGATCTCATCAGCGACGATGGTGATGATCCAGATGTGCTCTCTGATCTCCAGACCTCGATGCAGGGCTCCGTGCTGCGCTCGGGTCTGTTGCCCCAGTGGCTGATGGCTGGCGCCGGCAAGAAGCGGGCCTTTGACATCAGCGCCTTGGGGATTCAGCCGCCGCCGCCCGAGCGTGAGATGCCCGGTTGGTTGGGTCTCAACAGCGACGGCATGATGGCGGGCCGCAGTACCCAACCTTGTGAGCTGCCCACCAGTTTGCCGGTGGGACTCGGCAGCCCACAGCGGCTCACCGATTTTGTCGAGGAGCTGTGCGATGGCTTTGCCCGGCAGTTGCAGGAGGCCATGCGTGTGCGGTCTGTTCTGTTGCAGGCGCTCGAGCAGTTCAGGGGCCAACCGCGCCGTTTGGTAGCCAGGGCCACGCGCCTCTACTTCACGATTCAACGGCAGATGTTGGAGCCTGCGGCTCTCCGCAGTGCTGTGGCCCATGGTCTCAAGCTCGAGCAACTCAGCCGCAGTTTTGTGCTGGCGAGTGAGAAGCCGCTCAACTGGCCCATGTTCAACGCCGAGCTGCTGCAG
>CAYFMB010000091.1:0-5711 GCA_964344095.1 uncultured Klebsiella sp. | reverse complement strand
TGAGGGGTTGGCGCCGATTCCAGGCTTAATGAAAGCCAGAGGTCTTGAGGCAGCCCGGCAGCGGTTGAGTGCTCTTGATCAACAGGAGATCGATTTTCAACAGCAGTTGATTTGTGGTGCCATTGCAGCCCGCCATCTCAAGGCATCGCAGCAAAGCAACGGGCCGGCTGCCTCAACCGCCGAGGTCGACGTCGAGGTCGGGCAGGACCTTGTCGGCGATCACGGCGGCGTTGTGAACACCAAGGCCTATCTCCAGGAGGCGTTCAGGCTGGGGGATGAGCTCTGGCGCGCTGCCATTTGCGATCGCAAAGGCAGGCCCGAGTGGCTTGGGATGGACCTGGGCGCCGATGGCGAGTCGTTTCACTTTGGTCTGATCGGCTACTCGCTGTATTCAGGCGCCAGTGGCATTGCTCTGGTGTTTGCCCGTTTGGCCCAATGCAGCGATGACGCTGCTCTGGCGGCGATCTGGCGCGAGCGGGCCGGTTGTTGCTTTGCCGGTCTGCTCGAGCTGGCTGAGCGCAACAGCAATGACCAGTTGTTTCGGCTCATGCGCGACCTGCCCTTTGGCATCTCTGGCAGCGGTGGCACCTTGCTCGCGCTGCAGCTGTTGGATCAGGCCCAGGTCGATCTCGCGGCGCCATTGGCAGGTCTGCTTGTGGATCAGTTGCGACCCGAGCGCCTGCAGGCCGACGAAGGCCTCGACGTGATCGGCGGTGTCACCGGTCTGATCGGTGCTCTGTTGAACCAGAGCACCCCTGTTGCGCGTGAGTTGGCCGTTGTTTGTGGTGATCGCCTCGTGGCTCTGCAGCACGAGAGTGGTGGCTGGACATCGTCTACGGGTCCCAGCAGTGTGCGCCGGCCTGCCCTCACGGGCTTCTCGCACGGCGCAGCTGGCATGGCTGCTGCCCTGGCACGGCTCGCCCAGGTCACTGCGCACGAGCGCTTTGCCACGGCGGCCCGCCGCGCCATTGCCTATGAGCGCAGTGTGTTTGTCGCAGACAAGGGCAACTGGCCCGATTTCAGAAGCGCCTCCGAACCCACCGAGTTCATGCTGAGCTGGTGCCATGGCGCTCCGGGTATCTTGCTCTCGCGGCATGTGCTCATGGCTGCCGGTCTGGCTGATGCGCAGACCGTTGACGAGCTCGAGATTGCACGCGCCAGCACCTTGGCTGCGCTGGAACGCGTTGCGGTAGCGCTCAGCGCAGATACCCCTGCCCATCTGTGTTGTGGGGCGCTGGGCCTCACCGCTGTTCTGCGCATTGATGCGGAGCGGTCAGGTTGCGACCTGGCCGCGCTGGTGCCCACCGCCGAAAGCCTTCTGATCGAACAGGCTCGCCGCAATGGCAGTTACACCTTCTTTGGCGTCGACAGCGGCTCACTCAACCTGCCGGGCCTGCTCACAGGCAAGGCTGGTGTGGCGCTGGCCCTACTTGAAGCGGGACTCGGCCAGCGTTGGCTGCCCCAGGTGCTCACTGCGGGGTTGTTGGGGCGGGGCTGATCGGGCGATCGATTCGCTGCTGGCAGAGCCACTGCAGCCGTGCCATGGCCTGCTCGCAGCTCAGGAGCTGCGGCTGCTCGAGCAGTGCGGCCTCAAGTTCGCGACTGCGGGCCATCACCAGTGCGATCGCTTTGCCTGCTTCGGCGTCTGACAGCTCGCGTGTGTAGCAGAGCCAGCGGCCATTGGTGATGGGCCGGTCGCCGTTGGCTGTGTCGATGCCGAGGCAACGGCCAAACAGCTCGGCATCAAAGCGGCCCAGGGCAGCAACAATGCCCATGCAGTCGGCCACTAGCTCATCGAGCAGGTTGAGGCGCATCTCCCCGAGCAGGCGTTTGGTGGCGATGTGCGTGAGTTCGTGTTCGAGCCTGAGGCGGGTTGATGCCTCGAGCCAGGCTGCATCGCTCATGTCGCCGGATACATGGGTTGCGGGTACAGACCCGTAGGGTGCTTGGTGCAACACGATCAGTTGGGCGCGGCTGTTGCGCCCAAATCGCTGGATCAATCCCCAGTGGATCAATCCACTCACCGCCTGGGCATGCACGCCATCGGGGATGTTGGACGGTTCGGCGCGGTGGGCCAGGGCCCGCACCAACTGGGCAAAGTCGTGCCCATTGGGGGTGTGCAGCACTGGCAGGGCGCCGCAGGGGTGGGGCGCCAGCCACAGCGTTAGTGCCTCGGGTTGCTGCCAGTGGGGCAAGGGTCCCGCAGCGGCCAGCGCTGCGGCATCGAGGCGTTCGCCCCGCAGTACGGCTTGCTTGTAGACGTCACTGCCGCTGATGCCACTCACCTGGGGCAAGCGCAATTGGGGCAGGGCCGCCTCCAGTGCCTTGAGCAGCAGTGCACCTTGGGTGGTCTCTGCGATCAGCTCTTGCCACCAGACCTGGCTGGCATCGTTGGGTAGCGGTAGCGGCGGCCATGGCTCTGCCCCGCGGGCAAAGCCCTGGCAGTACTCGGCCAAGGAGCCAGCCGCTGGCTCAACCATGGTTGAGATAACCGCCGACGGTGTTCTTGAGTTCGCGGTAGGTGCCCAGTTCACGGATGCACCCATCGGTGATGACGGCGATCTGATTCGCAGATTCGATCGTCGAGAGCCTGTGGGCAATGGCGATACGGGTGATCGACAGTGTTTCGAGGGTGCGGGTTACGGCGGCCTGGGTGGGGGCATCAAGGGCGCTGGTGGCTTCATCGAGCAGCAGCACCTTGGGCTGGCCCAGCAGTGCGCGGGCCAGCGACAGCCGTTGCCGTTGCCCGCCCGAAATCCCCATCGCCCCTTCGGTGACGATCGTCTCCAGTTTCATGGCCATGCGCTGCACATCGTCGGCGATGGCGGCTTGCTCGAGTGCTGTCCACACCTCGTCGCGGCTATAGGCCCGCCCTGCCCGCACCACCTCATAAATCGAGCCCGTGGGTAGGGGTGCGTTCTGTAGCACCACCCCAAGTTGGCGCCTGTACTGGCGCACCGCCAGATCGCTCAGGTCACAGCCATCAATCACGATCACGCCCGCTTCGGGTTCCATGAGCCGCAGCAGGCAGCGCAGCAGGGTGGTCTTGCCGCACCCCGATGGCCCTGTGATCGCGGTGTAGGTGCCCTTGGCAATGGTCAGGTTGATGTCGCGCAGGATTGGCTCGGCGGCATCGGGATAGCGGATCTGCAGGTTTTGCAGCTCAACCTGACCCGAGAGGGTCAGCAGCTGGCTGGCATGTTGTTGACCCGCTTCAGGCTCGGCGTACATGACCACCGTGGCCCGCTGCCAGAGCACCACCAAGCGCGACACCGTGCTCGCCACCTGGGTCGCCAGGCTCGTGAGCTGGCTGGTGAACGACAAAAAGGCTGCCTGAAACGCCACAAATGACGCCACCAGTTGGTTGGCTCCGAGCGTGCCGATGGATCCAGGAGCGACCACAGCACCTGGCACCGCGGCTTGGGTTTTGGCCTGATCGAGCAGCACCACCAGCGTGATAAACAGCACCATTTGCCCCAGTGGTGCCTGCACCCTGGCGATGATCTCCAGGCTGTTGTTGGCCAGTTCACCGCGGCGCATCAGTCCGCCGAGGCGCACCACCTGGCGGATCCACTGTTCAAACACAAAGGGTTCGCTGCCACCCACGCGGATCTGCGGCATGCCAACGACGGCCTGCAGCCCCATGTCGTTGACCTGGGCTTGACCCTCCTGCAGCGGCTTCTCGAGTTTGGCGGCCTGCATCACCAGCGCCACCATCACGATCGTGCTCACCAGGGTGAACAGCATCGCTACCAGGGCGAGCTGGCTTTGATACACAAACATCAGCCCTAGGTTGCTGAGCGAAAAGAGCAAGCCAAGACCGGCGCTCAGCAGGCCGGTGCTGATCAACTGGCGGATCTGACTGATCGACCCCACCCGCGTCGCTAGATCGGCGGTGCCGAGTTGTTGAAAAAAGCTCAGGGGCAACCGCATCAAGTGGCTCCATAGCGCCGCTTCAAGCCGCAGGTTGACGAGTGATTCCATGCGCACGGTCGCCAGGCTGCTGAAACCCTGCGAAACCACAGTGCTCAGCGCCACCAGCAGCACCACCAAGGAGGTTTCGACGATCAGGCGCAGATCGCTCTGGGGCAGCACCGTGCCCACCAGATAGGCGGTGAGCGTCGGAATGCTCAGGTTGAACAGAGCCACCACCAGGGCACTAAATAGCACCGTCAGCAGTGGGGTGACGTTGCTGGTAAGGGCAAAGCCCAGCAGTTGCCACACCGAGCGCAGCGGCACTGGCAGTGAGGCGTACAGCTCATAGGCGTAAGGCTTGAGGGCTAGCTCCGGATCAAGCGGTTGCCGTTGGCCGCGGGCATTGTCGTAGGCCAGGGTCTGGCCGCGGTACCGATGCACGACAACAGGGCGCCCATCGTCGCTGGCAAAGGTGATCAGCAGTGCACGGGTGCTGCTCAGCAGATCCGTCGGTATGCGGACTTCACGATGGGCAATGTTGTTGGTCTCGAGCAGGTCGCCAAAGCTGCCGCTGCTGCTGATGACGTTGCGCGGATCACCCAAAATCGCCATCGCATAGCTCAGTGCACGGCAGCGTGCATCCCCAGCGCCGCTGCTGCCGCTCTGCTCGTCAAGCTCTTGTCGCTGCACGGCGGCGATGCCGCGCAACAGGGCCTCTTGCCTGGCGTTGTTGAGGCTCATGCGGACCCCACCAGTTCGGCTTCGAGCAGTCGGCTGTAGGCACCGGCGGCCCGGGCCAGATCGCGCGGGTGACCAGCTTCAACCAGGGCGCCCTGGTCGAGTACCAGCACCCAGTCGCTCACCTGCGCCGCGTGCAGCCGGTGAGCCACGGTCACCAGGGTGCGGGGCACCCGTTTAGCGGCTGCGATGATCTCGCGCTCACGCCGATCATCGAGGGCGCTGGTGGCTTCATCCATCAGCAGCAGCGTCGGCTGCCGCAGCAGGGCCCGGGCGATCTCGACCCGCTGGCGCTGTCCGCCCGAGAGGTTGCCACCGGCTTCGCCAAGTTGCAGGCCCAGGGCGCCGGCCCCGCCCAGATCGTCGAGCAGGCTGGCGTTTTTGAGTGCCTCGAGCGCCTCAGCAGGGCCATAACGCGGATCCCACAGTGTGAGGTTGTCTTCGAGGCTGGCTTGGAACAGAAACACATCCTGCGAAACCAGGCTGATCGATGCCCGCAGGGTCGCGTCGTCCCAGTCGAGCCAATCGCGATCGTCGTAGAGGATCGCTCCCTGGCTGGGGCGATACAGGCCCGCGATCATGCGCAATAGGGTCGACTTGCCCGAGCCGCTGCCGCCGACGATGGCCAGGTGTTGACCGGCCTCAAGCTTGAGGCTGAGGCCGTCAAACAGCATCGGCGTGGAGTTGCTGAACTGATAGCCCAGGTTGCGCAGTTCCAGCGTGCCGCGCAGTTGCCGTTGTGGCTGGGCGTCGTCGCCAGCTGCCGGCGCGGCGGCCACCGCAAAGCTGCGCACAGCCGGGTCCACCTCGGTGTCGATCACGTCGTTGGTGCGGCCCATCTGGCCATCGAGCTGCTGCAGCTGGCTGGTCAGCAGGCTCAATTGCTGCAGCGGTGCCTGGATCATGCCCATCAAAAACTGAAAGGCCGTCAGTTCCCCCAAGGTGAGCTGTCCCAAAATGATCAACAGGCCGCCCACCATGACGACGGCGCAGCGCAACAAAAAGCCCGATGTCGTGCCGATCAGACCCAGCAGCGAGGCCGCCAGCGATTGCTTCTG
>CAYFMB010000090.1:0-7373 GCA_964344095.1 uncultured Klebsiella sp. | reverse complement strand
ACGAGTTGGCGATGTACTGGCCGGGGTCCTGGGACCAGCGGATCACGTCGATCTTTTCGCCGCGCAGCTCGTTGACCACCTGCTGAATGCGGGAGCCGCGGGCGCCGATGCAGGCGCCGACCGGATCGACCTCGCGCTCAACGCTGTCGACCGCCACTTTGGTGCGGGGGCCGACGGAGCGGCTGGGTGGGTTGGCTTCGCGGGCCACGGCGACGATCCGGACCGAGCCTTCCTGGATTTCGGGCACCTCGTTCTCAAACAGGTACACGACCAGACCGGCGTTGGCCCGGCTTACAAACAGCTGGGGGCCCCGGCGGGGAACCTCGCTGACCTCCTTGAGGAACACCTTGAAGGTGGCGTTGGCGCGGTAGTTGTCGTTGGGCAGCTGGTCACGGCGCGGCAGCTCGGCTTCAACCTCAGGGCGACCCAAACCGCTGCTGACGGCCATGATCACGCTCTGGCGCTCGAAGCGGATGACCCGGGCGGTCAGTACGGGGTCTTCGAGGTCGGCAAACTCCTCCTGGATCATGCGGCGCTGCTGATCGCGCAGCTTCTGGGCCAGCACCTGCTTGGTGGTGGCGGCGGCCATACGGCCGAAATCATCTTTTTCGGGGGTGACATCGAGCACCACCGTGTCGCCGATCTGGGCGTCCTCGGCCACCTGGCGCACCTCATCGATGGCGATCTGGTGGTCGTCGCTTTCAACTTCATCGACGATGATCTTGCTGGCCAGAACGCGATAGCCCTCTTCTTCGAGATCGAGTCCCACATCGAAGTTCGAGAAATAGTCCTCGTCAAATGGGTCTTCGCTGATGCCCAGGTACAGGGTGCGGCGATAACGCTCGTATCCCTTCAGCAGCGCCTCGCGCAGGGCTGCTTCAACAACCGGGGGCGGCAGCTTTTTCTCTTCGCTGATGTCCTCGATCAGATTGTTCAGACCGGGCAATAGGACCAGGGCCATGGCAGGGGTGATTCAGTTTTGAGGTGATTCAGTTGTCGGACTGCGGCGTGATCAAGCGGACGCTGATCACGTCTGAGCGTTGGATGCGCTTGGGTCGCCCACGCATGTTCAGGCGCACGACCTGCTCATCCCGCTCCAGCAGAAGCCCTTCGCTTCGCTGCTCAGTTCCCTTGGCATCGCGATAGAGCACGGCAACCGGGAATCCGCGGAAACTGCGGAAGTCGCGATCGCTGCTCAGCTCCTCGCCGATGCCGGGGCTGCTGATCTCCAAAACATACGCGTCGGTGAGCAGCCCGGCTGCATCGATGGCTTCGGCCAGGGGGCTGCTGAGTTGGGCACATTCGTCAAGGCTGATATCGCCGCCGTCGTTCCGCTGCACAGTGATCTGCAGGGTGATCGGAATGCGGTGGCTGAGCAGCTGGACCCTGCGCACGCTGTACCCGATGGGCTCGGCGGCGGCTCGGGCCAGTTGCTCGAGCTGGTCTGCCGGCGAGCCACTCATGCTGTGGGGTCCTGGTTGCTGGGCAGTGGCGGCAGTTCAATCGCCGGGGCTTCGGCGAAATAATCACTGGCGACAACCGAGCCCCGCAGAGTGGGGTCTTGGTTGAGGCACTGGCGTTTCTGCTCATCGCTGCGCAGGTATTGGCAGACCCTGGCCCACAGCTTGGCGCGGGTCCCCGGGCCTCCATGGCTGAAGTGAACCAGGTCATTGCCGCCCACCATGCCCTGAATTTCGACCTGGCACAGGCTGCAGCGCTGACGGCTGCCGGGGGGAATCGAAGCCATGGCGGACTGCGCTCGAATGCAGCAACTTAGGCCGATGCGGCTGCTACAGCTCAGCGATCCTCATCTACTGGCCGATCCTGCAGGGCTCTGCCGTGGACGTGCATCCCTCAACTTGCTAGGGCATGGCGTGCAACAGGCCCTGACCCAGCTGGAGCGCCAGGGAGACGCGCCTGATCTGTTGCTGATCACCGGTGATTTGTGCCAGGACGAAAGCTGGTTGGGTTATGTCCAGTTGCGGGAGCTGCTGACAGACCTCGACATCCCGGTGGCGTTGCTGCCCGGCAATCACGATCACACCACCCTGCTGGCCGCCGCTCTGGGCCGGCGGGCTGCACTGGCACCGGCGCTGCTGACCTGCAACGGTGTCGATCTGCTGCTTCTCGACAGCCATCGGCCCGGGGCGCTGGCCGGTTGGCTGGGTCCAGGCCAGCTCACCTGGCTGCAGCAGCTGCTCGCCCGGCGCCAGCGCCGCCCGCTGGTGGTTGCCGTGCACCATCCCCCGGTGCCCATTGGCGACCCCGGTCTCGATGCCATCGCCCTGCGCGATGCAGCGGACCTTTTGACCTTGCTGCAGCCTGTGACTTCGCTGGTAGCGGTGTTGTTCGGTCATGTGCATCAGCACTGGCAGGGGGGGCTGCCCGGCAGGCCCGAGGTCCCCCTGCTGGGTTGTCCCTCGACCCTGTGCAGCTTTGCGGCGGTGCAGCCGTGCCCGTTAGGACGACCTGAAGATCCCGGCGGGCGGCTGGTTGTGGTCAGCGGCGACGGCAGCCTGCGCCAGCAGCTTCTGCGCTGGCCCGCCCCTGCGGCCGTTCCCACTAGCGTTGGGCCAGCGGACTTCGACCCCGCTGGAACAGCGCTCTGACACCGTGCCCATCCGTCGCTGGCCCACCATGCTGCTGGGGCTGCTCCTCTCTGCTGCGGTTCTGCTGCTGCAACCCTGGGCCGCCCTGGCCGAGGGCGCGGTCGCGCACAGCTTTGTGGCCGATGCTGCTCGGGCTGTTGCCCCGGCGGTGGTTCGTATCGATACCGAGCGCTCGGTGGCACGCCAGCCCTTTGACCCGGCGCTGCTCGATCCGATGCTGCGCGACCTGTTTGGCGATTCTTCTGGCTCCCTGCGCGAGCGCGGCCAGGGTTCGGGGGTGATCTTTGACGCCGGCAAGGGCCTGGTTCTCACCAACGCCCATGTGGTGGATCAGGCCGATCGTGTCGAGATCACCTTGGCTGATGGGCGCCAGCTCGATGGTCAGGTGGTGGGCAGCGATGCGGTTACCGATCTGGCGGTGGTCCGCCTCAGTGGTGGCCGCGGCCTCAAGGCGGCCGCTTTGGGCGATTCTGAGGCTCTCGAAGTGGGGGACTGGGCCATCGCCTTGGGCAGTCCCTACGGACTGGAACGCACGGTGACCCTGGGCATCATCAGCAGCCTGCACCGCGACATCAACACCCTTGGTTTTGCGGACAAGCGCCTTGATTTGATCCAGACCGATGCCGCCATCAATCCAGGTAATTCAGGTGGACCGCTGATCAACGCGGCTGGTGAGGTCATTGGCATTAACACCCTGGTGCGCTCGGGACCTGGTGCCGGCCTCGGCTTTGCAATCCCGATCAACCTGGCCCGGGGCGTGGCCGATCAGCTCAGTCGGGGTTCGGTGGTGGTGCACCCGTATTTGGGGCTCCAGCTGGTGCCATTGACTGCCCGCCGTGCCCGCGAGAACAACCGCGATCCTGATGCCCTGCTGCAACTCCCAGAGCGCGACGGTGCACTGGTTCAGCGGGTGATTGACGACAGCCCAGCAGAAGCGGCCGGCTTGCGCCGCGGCGACCTGGTGGTCGCGGTCGATGAGCAGTCCATCAGCGATCCGCGTGAACTGCTGCAGCTGGTCGAGCGCGCCGCGGTCGGTGAACCCCTGGACCTGGCTGTCATTCGCGGTCAGCGTGAACTGCACTTGGCGATTAGCCCGGCCCCGCTGCCGGCACCCGGCTGAACGCTGCTACGGTCGCGGCCCCGAGACATACCCCATGGCTGATCTCCAGGACCAGATGAAGCAGGCCGTGGCCGCGGCGGCCACCGAGCAGATCCAGAGCGGCATGGTGGTCGGTCTGGGTTCGGGCTCGACCGCGGCACTGATGATTCAGGCCCTGGGCGCCAAGCTCAAGAGCGGCGAGCTCACAGAGATCACCGGCGTGACCACGTCCTTTCAAGGTGAAGTGCTGGCTGCCGAGCTGGGCATTCCACTCAAGAGCCTCAACGCGATTGAGCGCATCGACCTGGCCATCGACGGAGCCGATGAGGTCGACCCCTCGTTTCAGCTGATCAAAGGTGGCGGCGCCTGCCACGTGCAGGAGAAGCTGGTGGCCCGCCGGGCCGAGCGCTTCGTGGTGGTGGTCGATTCGACCAAGTTGGTTGAGCGCCTCAACTTGGGCTTTTTGCTGCCGGTTGAGGTGCTGCCCGGTGCCTGGCGTCAGGTCCAGGGCCAGCTAGCCGACATGGGTGGAGAGGCCCAGCTGCGCATGGCGGTCAAAAAGGCCGGTCCGGTGGTCACCGACCAGGGCAACCTGGTCCTCGACGTCAAATTTGCCGGCGGTATCGCCGATCCTGTGAGCCTGGAGAAGGAGATCAACAACCTGCCAGGGGTGCTTGAGAACGGCCTGTTCGTGAATTTGACCGATCAGGTGCTGGTGGGTGAAATCAGCGGTGGTGTGGCGGGCGTGCGCGATCTGGTCAGGCGCTAAGGCCTACAGCCAGCTGGGCGGCTCCCGTGGCGGGCGGTTTTGGTTTAGGCCAGCCGCCGCCTGACCGATTCGGCGTGGCTATGCAGACCCTCGCTTTCGGCCAAGGTCACCACAGCTGGGCCCGTGGCTTCCAGCGCCGCGCGGTTGAAGCCGATCAGGCTGGTGTGGCGCAGAAAGGTTTCAACGCTCAGCGCCCCCGCGAAGCGGGCCGTGCCGCTGGTGGGCAGGGTGTGATTGGGACCAGCCAGGTAATCACCCACGGCCTCGGGTGTGTGGGGCCCCATGAAAATGGCGCCGGCATGCTGGATCTGCTCGGCCAGGGCCTCCGGGTCTTCGACCAGCAGCTCCAGATGCTCTGGGGCAAAGCCATCGCTAAGGCCGGCGGCCTGCTCGAGGCTGTCGCAGACCACGATCAATCCCCAATCTTCAATGGCACGTCGCGTGATCTCAGCGCGGGGGTGGCCGGCTAGCTGGGCCTCGATCGCCAGCGGCACGGCCGCGGCAAGTTCGGCGCTGGTGGTCAGCAGAATCGCGGCGGCCAGTGGGTCGTGCTCAGCCTGGGCCAGCAGATCGGCGGCCACCAGGTCGGCCTTGGCGGTGTGATCGGCAATCACCAGCACCTCGCTGGGGCCGGCCAGGGAGTCGATGGCCACGCGGCCATACACGGCCTTCTTGGCCAGGGTCACGTAGAGATTGCCGGGACCGCTGATCACATCGACGCGGGGGATTGATTCGGTGCCATGGGCCAGGGCGGCAATCGCCTGCGCCCCACCGACCCGGTAGATCTCGTCGATGCCGGCCAGGTGGGCGGCTGCCAGCACTGTTGGGTTGGGCATGCCGTTGCGGCCAGGTGGTGTGACCATCACCAAGCGCTTCACCCCGGCCACCCTGGCCGGTACAGCATTCATCAGCACAGTGCTGGGGTAAGCGGCCAGGCCGCCCGGCACATAGAGACCGGCGCGCTCCACAGGGCGCCAGCGTCGCCCCAGCAGCTCGCCATGGGGGCCGCTGCAGCGCAGATCAGCGGGCATCTGGCGGCGATGAAAGTCAAGAATGCGGCCGTGGGCCAGCTCCAGGGCGCTGCGCAGCTCGGGTGCGCACTGGTTCCAGGCCGCTTCCAGTTGGGCGGCGGGAATGCGCAGGGGATCGGGCCTGACCCCGTCAAAGCGTTCGCTCAGCTCCATCAGGGCTTGATCGCCCTGTTCGGCCACCTGCTGCACGATGGCGTCCACGCTCTGCACGGCAGCGGCCATCTGGGCCCCACCGGTGCGACCTGCAATGGCACTCAGCCGCGTTGCAGCCGCGTCATGGTCCTTGAGACAGGCCATCGTGGCAGCGGCTGAGGAAACGACCATCGATCCCAGGTCGGAAGCGGTTGGTCACAAGCTAAGGGGCCGCAGATCCTGCAGGGCAGTCAGGAGGTAAGCTTTCCGTTTGCTCCGTACAGCGCTGATCGCCTGTGGCCAATAACAAGTCGTCGAAAAAGCGCATCGAGATCGCCGAGCGCAACCGCCTTCGGAATCGCACCTACAAGTCGGCTCTGCGCACCCTGATGAAGCGCTGCTTCAGCGCTTGCACGGCTTATGCCCAGCAACCTGGTGCCGATTCCAAGGAGGCGGTTCAAAAGACCATGAGCGCTGCCTTCAGCAAGATCGATAAGGCAGTCAAGGTCGGTGTGCTCCACCGCAACACCGGCGCCAATCAGAAGTCCCGCCTCAGCGCTGCCGTCAAGAAGGCGATCGAGCCTGCCGCCGCCGCTCAGGCCTGATCAGCCCTAGGGTCTGGATCTGCACCGCAGCTCCATGATCGCTTCGCTGGCACAGTCCCGTCTGGAGGGATCCACCGAGGCTTCCTTCTCGCCGCAGACGGCGGGACCCTTGGTGGATTCCCACTGTCACATCGTTTTTCGCAATTTTGATGCGGATCTTGACGATGTGGCACAGCGATGGCGTGACGCCGGGGTTGCAGCCCTGGTCCATGCCTGTGTCGAGCCTTCCGAGATTGAGGCGATCCGCAGCTTGGCCGATCGTTTCCCCGAAATGCGTTATTCGGTCGGGGTTCATCCTCTCGACACCCAGCACTGGAGCGCTTCAACGCAGCAGGACCTGCGCGAAGCGGCCAAGGCCGATCCTCGCGTTGTCGCCATCGGCGAGCTGGGGCTTGATCTGTTTCGCGACAACAATCTTGATGAGCAACAAGCGGTGCTGGAACCGCAGCTTGACCTGGCCTGTGAGCTCGATCTGCCAGTCATCGTGCATTGCCGCGATGCTGCCGAACCCATGCTTGAGCTGCTGCGCCGGCGGGCCGAACGTGGCGCCTGCCCGCGCGGTGTCATGCATTGCTGGGGCGGGAACACCGCTGAGATGGCGTCCTTTTTAGAGCTGGGCTTCCACATCAGTTTCAGTGGCGTAGTGACCTTTCCCAAAGCCGCAGACACCCATGCCTGCGTTCAGGCCGTTCCGGCAGACCGCTACCTGGTCGAGACCGATTGCCCATTTCTGGCTCCGGTTCCTCGCCGCGGCAAACGGAACGAACCGGCCTACGTGGCCGCTGTGGCCCAGCGGGTCGCCGAGCTACGCGCCGAGCCGCTCGAGCAGGTGGCCCATACCAGCAGCCGCAACGCAGCCGCTTTGTTTGGACTGACCCTTCACAATGTATGATGATCCATTGGCCTGGATGCGGAAGCGCTCCTTGTTGTCGAAGCCTGCAGCCCTGAAGCGAGTCGGATAGAGCCAGCCCTGCGGGGCCGCCGTTCCCCTTCCCGGAGGAGCGGCTGTTCCTGTCGGTGGCGCTCTGCGATGCGCTTGGTTGCTGGCCTGCGGCTGGCCACTCCCGAAACAACCCGTCCAACCCGTTCCTGCAGGTTCACCGCATGAGCAGCGCGATCCAGGTCGCC
>CAYFMB010000089.1:0-7383 GCA_964344095.1 uncultured Klebsiella sp. | reverse complement strand
GAATCGTGGCGGCTGTGCTGCGCAATCTCAAGTTGCCGCCTCGCTTCCGGCTCAAGCTGATCAAGGAGGATCCCGTCCGACTGGAACTGAGCCTGACTCCGGCCTATGGCAAAGCCCCGATCCTGGTGGGCCTGGTTGAATCCCAGGACCTGGTAGCCCGCCGCGACCGCGAAGGACGCATTCCCCGCGACTTGCAGGGCACCTGGGACTGGACCGTGCGTCACGGCAAGGTAACCACCGGCGGCTGGAATCCTTATCTCAAGGAGGCCTTGCAGACCATGTTTGAAACCGGTCTGCCGGCCATCGTTTACGAAGAAACCACAGGCGAGGCTTACCACCCGGTCGATGGGGCCCGCCACGTGCGCTGAGCCGCTGCCCATCGATGGCCTGCTGCCGGCCATCGTCGCGGCCACCCAGACTCCCGGGGCCAGCCTGCTGCTGCAGGCTCCCCCTGGGGCGGGCAAAACAACGCGCGTGCCCCTGGCCCTGCTGGAAGCCCTGAACGCTGCCGAATCCGATGCGCCGCGCATCTGGATGCTCGAGCCCAGGCGACTGGCGGCCAAGACGGCTGCCCAGCGCCTGGCCGCCGAGCTCGGCGAAACCGTGGGCAGCCGCGTGGGTTACAGCGTCAGGCTTGAGTCGAGGACCTCGGCAACAACGCAGCTGGAGGTCCTCACCAGCGGCCTGTTTCTGCGGCGTCTGCAGAACGATCCCGAACTCCCGGGGGTGGGCTGTGTGATCGTCGATGAATTCCACGAGCGCGGCGCCGACACCGAGCTGGCCTTGGTGTTGTTGCGCCAGGCCCGCGAGCTGCTCAACCCGCAGCTTCGCCTGGTGGTCATGTCGGCCACGCTGCAACTCGACGAACTGGCTGCGGTTTGGCCCGAAGCCCAGGTGCTGCGCAGCGAAGGCCGCGAGCATCCGGTTCAGGTCAGCCACCAAAGCCCCCGGCCCGACGAGCCGCTCAGCCGCCAGGTGCTGCGCGCGATCGAGGGCCACTGGCTCGATCAAGCCCCAGAGCGGGGTACGGCCCTGGTGTTTCTGCCTGGGCAGCGCGAGATTCGTGTCGTCCAGGAGGCCATCACCGCCACCGGCTGGGGGCAGCAGGTTGAGCTGTGCCCCTTACACGGCAACCTGTCCCTGGCCGATCAGGGCCGAGCGATCGCCCCAGCCCATGGACCGGCCGGCAAGCTGGTGCTGGCCACCAGCATTGCCGAGAGCTCGCTGACGATTGCCGGGGTCGGGCTGGTGATCGACGCCGGCCTGAGCCGCCGCAACCGCTTTGACCCAGGCAGTGGCATGGATGCCCTGATCACGGTGCCCGCCAGCCAGGCCAGCGCCGAACAGCGCAAGGGCCGGGCTGGGCGTCTAGGCCCCGGCCATTGCCTGCGGTTGTGGTCGGCGGCCGAGCAGCAGCGCAGGCCGGCCTTCGACCCACCCGAGCTGCTCGAGAGCGACCCTGTGCCGCTGGCGCTGCAACTCGCTCTCTGGGGTGCACCACTGGGGGAAGGGCTCCCCTGGCTGACCCCACCGCCGCTCGCCGCCCTGCAGGAAGCACGCGTTCTGCTCCACCAACTTGGGGCCCTGAGCCCCGACGGACAGCTGAGTGCCCATGGCCGCGCCATGGGGCGGCTGGGTGTGCATCCCCGCCTGGCACACATGCTGCTGATGGGCGCCGCGCACGGCTGGCAGGCCTTGGCGGCCGATCTGGCGGTGCTGCTGAGCGAACGCGATCCTCTGGCGCGCCAGGCCGCCGGCTGCGATCTGGGTGAACGGCTGGCCTGGCTGCAGCAACCCCAGCGCCACAACCGGGCTTGGCAACAACTGGTGCGACAGCGCCAGGCCTTGCTCAACGGCTTGTCAGCCGCTGCTTCGGCTGTCGCCAAGACGCCCCCGCCTGAAGCAGCGGCGCTGCTGCTGAGCTGGGCCTATCCCGAGCGGGTAGCCCAGCGCCGCCCCGAGGGACAGGGGCGCTACCTGCTGCGCAGCGGGCGCGGCGCGATCTTGCCCGCTCACGACCCTCTGGCAGACCAGAGCGCCCTGGCGGTGGCCAGCGTCGATGGTCAGGGCCGCGACGCCCGTATCCTGCTGGCCCTACCGTTCAACCCTGCCCTGCTGGTCGAGCTCGCCAGCCGGGAGGGAGTGCAGCAGGACCACATCAACTGGGACAGCCAGGCCCAACGCGTGCGCTGCGAACGGCAGCTGCAGCTGGGCGCCCTGGTGCTCGAGCGCCAACCCCTGGCCGATCCCGATCCGGAGGCAGTGCGGGCAGTGCTGCAGACCCAGATCCAGGAGCGCGGCCTGGAGCTCCTGCCCTGGAGCAGCAGCAGCAGCCAGTTGCAACAGCGATTGGCCCTGGCCCATGCTCACCGCGGCGCCCCCTGGCCGCCCCGCGATGAGACGGCATTGCTGGCCAGCCTCGACGACTGGCTTGGCCCTCAACTGCTGGGGCTTCGCAGCATCGAAGCGATGCGCCAGATCGACCTGTGCGAAGCCCTCTGGACTGGGCTGGCCTGGGAGCAGCGGCAGGAGCTGGAGCGGCTGTTGCCCACTGGACTGGTGATCGCCTCAGGGCGCCGCGCCCAGCTCGACTACAGCGAAGGCAGACCCGTGCTAGCCGTCAAGCTGCAGGAACTGTTCGGCACCACCACCCACCCCACCGTGCTGGATGGGCAGCTGCGGGTGCGGCTGGAACTGCTCAGCCCAGCAGGCAGGCCGACGGCCATCAGCGAGGACCTGCCCCATTTCTGGGACCACAGCTACCCGTTGGTGCGCCGCGAGTTGCGCGGGCGCTACCCCAAGCATCCCTGGCCCGAGGACCCGACCAACGCCATCGCCACGGCCCTGACCAAACGCCAGCTCCAACGCACCAGCGATTGATCGGCACGCAGAGGCCAGCGGTCACAGGTCATCCAGCAGATGGCCGAAGCCGAAATAGCGCAGGCCCTCAACAATGCCCTCGCAGCCATGGGCGCGGGCTCGGTAGGTGCGCGGCAGCCGCGGCAGCTGGGCGAGCAGCGCGTCCTCGGCATTGCCCACCATCACACCCGCCAGACCCGTTTCAAACATGGCCAGATCATTGAGGGTGTCGCCGGCGGTGACCACCTGCGCTGGCTCCAGCTCAAGCAAGGCGAGCAGGGCGAGCAGGGTGCTCCCCTTGTTGACACCGGCGGGCAGAAGGTCGAGATACCGGTTGTCCGACAGCAGGCAATCGACGCCATGGGCCTCTAACGCAGTCACCAGCCCATGGTCAAAGGTGTCCGGGTCGTAGTAGTAAGCCAGGCGCCGGTGGCTGCTCACAGGCTGGGGCGAGAGCCCGGGTGCCCCAGCCAGCAGAGGCAGCAGCCGCTCGGGCTTGCCCTGCCACTGCCGCTCAATTGGCTCAATCGCCAGTGGCAATGGTTCGAGGCTGTGGCCGCAAGCGACGGTGCAACCGACATCACCAATCACCAGATGGGGCGCCCGCAGACCATGCGCGGCGTCCTGCTGCAGCAGGCGGGCGATCGAAGCCAGGTCGCGGCCTGTGCAGAACACGTGCAACACCTGCTGTCGGCGGCGCTGCAACCAGCCATACAAGCGTCGGCGCCAGGTTGTTGAGCCGCCCAGCAGGGTGCCGTCGAGATCGGTCACCAGCACCAGCTCAGGGTTGGCCGGCAACGGCGCACTCAGTTGCTGCAAAAGCAGGTTGCGGGAGCTGGCCATTGGAGCCGATGCGCGGCGTGGGCGGACCTTAAATGGACGGGCCTGCCGTCTGGTTCAGCCCCCAGCTCTGTCCTTGGCTCGTTTCTATGCCAACAACCGGCGCGATGGCTCCAGGTTGCTGAGCAGTGCGCTGGTGATCACTGGTGCAGGGCTGGTGCGCATCGACCACCCCGTCGGCCGTGTGGTGTTCGTGATGGCCGCTCTGCTCAGCCTCTATTGGTGGCGCTGCTACCGGCAGCTCAAGGCCTGACGTCACAAACGTGACCACAGCCAGCATTCCCCGCTACAGCGTCAGCGAGCTGAATCAGGCCATCGGCAGCCTGCTCGAGCGCGGCTTTGCCCCGCGGTTCATGCTCGATGCGACCGTGATCAAGCCCCAGCTCAAAAAGGGTCACCTGTGGATGACCCTCAGCGACGGCCAGGCCACGATCTCGGCAGTCGTCTGGGCCTCGCAGCTGCCGAAGCTGAGCCATCAGCCCAGCGAGGGTGACGGCGTGATTGTCGTCGGCAAGCTGAACTTCTGGGCCAGCCGGGCCAGCCTCACCGTGCAGGTGCTGGATCTGCGGCCCAGCCTCAGCACCGTGCTGCGCCAGTTCGAAGTGGTCAGCCGCAAACTCGAGTCCGAAGGGCTGCTCGATCCAACGCGCAAAAGGCCCCTGCCGGCGACGCCCCAGCGCCTGGCTCTGCTCACCAGCGTGCCCAGTTCAGCCCTCGCCGACATGCTGCGCACGGCGGCAGAACGATGGCCCGCAGCCGAGGTGCTGTTGGTACCCATACCCGTGCAGGGCCCTGTGGAACGGCCGATCTGTCAGGCGCTCGAACAGCTGGGCCAGCGCGCAGCCGCTCTGCGTCTCGACGCTGTGGTGCTGGCCCGCGGAGGCGGCAGCCGTGAAGATCTGGCCGTGTTTGACACAGAGGCCGTCGCTCGGGCAGTGGCGAACTGTCCTGTGCCAGTGGTTAGCGGTCTGGGTCACGAAGACGACACCACCGTGGTTGACCTGGTCGCTGACCATCGCGCCGCCACACCAACGGCCGCGATCGTGGCCCTGCTCCCCGACCGTGCCAGTGCCCGGCTCGGGCTGCAACGGCTGGGCAGCCACCTGAATCAGGTGCTGCGCTGGCGCCTGGAGGCCGAGCGGCGCAACCTGGCTCACGTGCAGCACCGGCTCCATGCTGTTCATCCGCGCGAGTTGCTGGCCCTGCGCCGCCACGAGCTCCACTCACGCCTGCAACTGCTGGAAGCACTGTCGCCGCAACGCTGGCTTGAACGGGGATTCAGCCTGATCCGCAACGAGCAGGGCCAGTTGGTGACCAGCGTGCACCAACTCAACAGCGGCGACCAGGTGCAGCTGCAATTGGCCGATGGCGACCTGGTTGCAGAGATTCAAGCAGGATCGAAAGGTTCGTCCCTGACCCCTGCAACACGCTGATGGCCCGCTCCACTGACAACCGCAAACGCACCCAGGCCGAAACCGAGGTGACCGCTGAGGCCGATGTGGCGGCAGAGCTCAACTACAGCGAAGCCCATACGGCGCTCGAGCTTGCCCTGACCCAGTTGCAGGACAGCACCTTGCCGGTTGAGGCGATGGCCGATCTCTACCAACGGGCCCGTCGCTATGCCGAACGCTGCGACCAGGTGCTGACCCAAGTCGAGCAACAGGTTCAACTCTGGGACCCGGAACGGCCCGACGATGAACCCAAGCCCTATGCAAGTCCAGTCGGCTGAACCCAAGCCCCTCCAGGCATGCGATGGTCATGAGCACGCAGCGGGCAGACGAGTCATGCGCCATGAACCAGCGCCAGGAGCCACCCGGGCACACACACCCATCGCCTATCTCTATCTGGCTCTAGCCATTGCCGGTGCAGTGCTGCCATGGCTGGCCAATGTTGCGTTCATCCGGCAGTACGGAGCCAGCTTCGATGTCGGTCTGTTTGTGCAGCTGGCCAATGCCAACCCAGCGGCCCAGTTTCTGTCTCGGGATCTGCTCATCGGCGCCACCGCTGTGACGATCTGGATCGTGGTGGAAGGACGCAGGCTGCGCATCAAGGGGCTGCCCTGGGTGCTGCTCAGCTGCGTCACGGTGGCCTTTGCCTGCGGTTGTTCGCTCTTCCTCTACCTACGTGAACGTCGCCTGGCCGAAATCGAGCGAGACAACGCCCCAGTCAAGGTGAATCCTGCATCCACCTGAGCGGTCAGTTCACGGGTAGCCGTCGAAGCTCAATGGCCGAGAATGCAGGCATCAGTCGGCCTCGACATCCTTAGCCTGCACGTCGATGGTCACATCACGTGCATCAAATGATGGATTGGCGTTGGCAGCTGTGCCTGGCGAGCCCGCCTGATCCGCATCGTCGACCCACAACGTTCCACAGGCGGGGCAAACCTCGCTGCCAAAGCTGCGGAAACCACAGTTTGGGCATGTTTTGAGACGCTGCTGCAGCAACACCCAGCCAAGCCACCCAAGCCCTCCCAGAACGAGCGGCAGCAACACCACAAGCAAGGTCAGGCCACCCACCACATCAAGCAGCAGACGACCTGCTGGGCCCGGTGCCAGCAGCAATAGCGCTAAAACCAACCACCACCACCAGGAGATTCGGTTCTGCATCACGCCCTTGAAATCGCTCCATCCTGACGGTGCAGGTTACGGGGAGCCAACACCAGTGCGAAACACTGCGCGTAGTAGAGGATCACGCCCACGAGCCAGACCCAAAGCGTCAGCAGCAGAATGCCGCCCACGACGCCGTAGGCCTGAAACCGCACACCAAGGGCCACAAGCGCTCGCCCAAGCAACAGATTCAATAACGTCAGGGCCAGTGAACTCAATGCTGCGCCAGGTAGCAGCGGCCGCCACGGAATGCGCCGCGATGGCAACAGCCAAAGGAACAGCAGAGCCCCTGAAAAGGTGATCAGCAGCGAAACCAGCAGGTCAAGACCAAGGGTGACCGGGCGCTGCCACGACAAACTCTGAGGAACAATCTGCAGCAGCGCTTCTCTGATATCGAGAGAACCGAGCAAACGGCGGCTGGTGATCAACTGGTCGACCGCGATGAACAATCCCATGAGCGCCACCAGAGCGACGGCCTTGCAGCGAAGCCGTAGGTAGCGAACCAACAGACGTGCAAACGACAGATTGGGCAAATCAAACGGCCGATGCCACCAAAGGCGATCAGCACCGCGCTGCAAGGTCAGATAGGCATTGCTGGCTGTCAACATCAGCAACAGAAAACCGAACAAACCAGCACCAAACCCTTGCCGCAGAAAACGCTCAACCACTGACTCAAAGGCCAGGAGCGACGCCGGCGGTAACCATCGACTGGCTGATGACAACAACGCATCAACCAGACCTTCGTCATGGCCGAGAATCCGCGACGCAACGGCCAAGGCAATCAGCAGTGCCGGCAACACCGATTGCAGGCTGTGATAGGCGAAGGCCGCACTGAGATCAACGCAATCGTGGCGCATCCACAGGCGACCAGCCCGCCAGAACAGAAGCGCCCAGCGCCGCAATCGCATCCAGCAAGACCCCATGACCTGCAACATCGAAGCATGCCCGTCGTGCCCGATCCAGCCTGGCCAGATCAAAGCTCGGGCAAAGCTCAACACAAACAGCCGTTAACGCCTACTGTCACCATCCCCCAGTGCAAGAGCGGAGCCGGCGCCGCAGCGCCAGACCACCAACTATG
>CAYFMB010000088.1:0-7396 GCA_964344095.1 uncultured Klebsiella sp. | reverse complement strand
AACGAGAGCATCGGCGAGGGTTGGGTCAAGGATCTCGATCAGCTCAAGCGGCTCGAGGCCTATGCCGATGACCACGGCTTCCTGGAGCGCTGGGAGCAGTGCAAACGCGAGGTCAAGTGCCACCTCACCAGCTACATCCACCGCCACACCGGTGTGCTGGTGGATCCCGGCTCGCTGTTTGATGTCCAGGTCAAGCGCATTCACGAATACAAGCGCCAGCACCTCAATGCCCTGCAGGTGGTGGCTCGCTACCTGCGACTCAAGAACGGCCTTGATCAGGGCATGGCACCGCGCACGGTGATCTTCGGCGGCAAGGCAGCGCCGGGCTACGCCATGGCCAAGCTGATCATCCGCTTCATCAACGGCATCGCCGAGACCATCAACAGCGATCCCGACATGGACGGCAAGCTGCGGGTCGTGTTCCTGCCCGACTACAACGTCAAGCTGGGCGAGCGCGTTTATCCGGCATCCGACCTCAGCGAGCAGATCTCCACCGCCGGCAAGGAAGCTTCCGGCACCGGCAACATGAAGTTCGCCATGAATGGGGCGCTGACGATTGGCACCCTTGATGGCGCCAACGTCGAGATCCGCGAACAGGTCGGCGCCGAGCACTTCTTCCTATTTGGCCACACGGCTGACGGCATCGCCGACCTGCACAAGCAGGGTTACCGCCCATGGGAGTTGATCGCTGCGATGCCCGAGTTGGCCGAAGTGTTGCGCCTGATCGAGCAGGGCCACTTCAGCAACGGCGATGGCGATCTGTTCCGGCCGCTGCTGGAAAACCTCACGGGCCGCGATCCGTTCTTTGTGCTGGCTGACTTCGACGACTACATGCGCGTGCAGGACGAAGTTGATCAGGCCTGGAGCGACCGCAGCCGCTGGAACCGCAGTTCCCTGCTCAACAGCGCCCGCACAGGCTTCTTCTCATCGGATCGTTCGATCCGGGAGTACGTGGGTCAGATCTGGAAGGCAGAACCCTTCCCGGTCACCATTACCTGCGATCTGGAGGCAGGTCCGGCGTCTGGTGCAGCAGGCGGTTGAGCCGCAACCGGTCGGCGTTGAGCGGGTCGGGGGCCAGTTCCCCGGCCAGCTCCTTGAACACCTGCTCGACCTCATCGGGCACGCGCACATCAAAGATGCGCTCCATCAGCACCTCAATCGAGAACAGATGGGCGTTGATGTTCTCCAGATCGTTCATGGCCTGCTGCAGGGCCTCCAGTTCCGGGTTCTCACCCGCTGGCTGGGCACCGGCCCCAGCAGCTGCCGGAGCAGGTGCCGAGCTAGCTGCTGAACCTCCTGAGCCGAGATCATCACCGTGGCGGCGCTGCAGCTCCTCCAGAGCCCGGCCAGCCAGGGTGCGAAACGACTGCAGTGCCGCCCAGCTCAGCTCTTGCTGCTGACGCAGGGTGGGGTTCTCGCGAATCAGCCGGTCATGTTCCCGGTAGAAACGCTGGCAGTCAGGGCATTGGCAGGGCTCGTCTGGCACCGCAGTCCCGATCTGAATCAATCCTCATCATGGCACTGCGGCCTGAGACCGGGCTTAGGCGGCCAGGGGATCACCACCATCGCTGGGCTGATCATCCGGATCAGCCGCTTCACCCAGCTCAGACGAAGCAGGCAGGGGAATCTCAATCGAGGTGACCACGTTGATCACATCGCGCAGACGCATCGAATCAGCAAACCAGCCCATCGCCTGTTCGGTGTCACCCCGGCGCTCGGCATCTCCCGCCTGCTCTTCGTGCGCTTCTGCCAGCAAGGCCAGCCAGCAGAGACAGCGGGCCTGGACCACCGACAGATCGAGCTCATCGGGCTGGCTGTCAGCGATGCGCTCACTCTCCTGCTGAACCAGCAGGCGCAGGCGCAGGTCGTGCAGCTGAGTCATTGCAGTCCGGCGGCTGGGGCCACGCTAGCCGCGGTGGCCCAAATGGGAAGCGCACCAGATGTAGTGGTGACGACGGAATTCGATTCCCGCGCAATCCGCTGACAGCCAGCCCAACCCTGGCCAGCTTGAGGACGGCACGCCACCTGGACCATGACGCCCGACCCGCATCGGTTCTGCGCACCGTTCTGCATTCGCGATGGCGACGACTTCCGCCTGGCACAGGTGGATCCCGGCGAGACGCTCTCGTTCGACAAGACGGACAAGGCCGCCGCCCAGACCATGCTGGCCGAGGGGGTTCAACGGCTCTCAGAGCTGCAGGAAAAGCTCTATGCCCAGGACCGCTGGGCCGTCCTGCTGATCTTTCAAGCGATGGATGCCGCCGGTAAGGACGGCACCATCAAACATGTGATGAGCGGCGTCAACCCTCAGGGCTGCCAGGTGAGCGCATTCAAGGCACCTTCTGCGGTGGATCTCGACCACGATTACCTCTGGCGTGCCAACCAGTGCCTGCCGGAGCGCGGGCGCATCGGCATCTTCAACCGCAGCTACTACGAGGAAACCCTGGTGGTCCGCGTTCACCCCGAACTGCTGGCCAGACAGACCCTGCCGCTCAAGCTAGTGGGCAAGGACATCTGGAAAGAGCGCTTTCGCGACATCCGCCACTACGAGGACTACCTGGCCCGTAATGGCGTTGTGGTGCGCAAGTTCTTTCTGCATCTATCCAAGCAAGAGCAGAAACGACGGTTTCTCGAGCGCCTCGACAACCCCGGCAAAAACTGGAAGTTCTCAGCCAATGACATCAAGGAGCGAGCCCACTGGGAGGACTACATGCAGGCCTACGAAGCGATGATCCGCCAAACAGCCAGTGAGGCCGCCCCGTGGTATGTGGTACCTGCCGACCACAAATGGTTCACACGCCTGGTTGTGGCCGCCGCTGTGATCGACACCCTGGAGAGTCTGGATCTGCACTGGCCCACCCTCAGCGACGCTGACCGCCAAGCGCTGGACACTGCCCGACAGCAACTGCTATCCGAATGACCCATGCCCCCCTGGCTTCCTTGCACTGACCATGCCCATCCCGATCGAGCTGTGTCTGCCCAGCACCTTCCAGCACTATCTGCTGGGTCTGTTCGCTGTGGCAAACAACATTCCAGCCCTGGGGCCGTTTCTCAACCTGAGCGAAGGCCTGCCACGCGCCAAGGCGCGGCAGGTGATGCAGGTCGCCACCCTCACCAGCCTGGTGATCATGGTGGGGGCCTACCTCTGCGGCACAGCGATTCTGCAGTTCTTCGGGATCGGGGTCAGCGCCTTTCAGATCGCCGGGGGCCTGCTGCTGGGAGCCAGTGGTTTGAGCATGCTTCACGCCGATGAGCCTGCCGGTGCTCAGGAAAAACAGGTCGACACCAGTCGCATTGACAGCATTCAGTTGACATCCACAGCGATCGTGCCGATCTCGCTGCCGCTGACCACTGGGGCGGGCACGATGTCAACCATCACCGTCTACGCCGAAGCCGCGAACTCACTGAACCACCGTCTCGAGCTGCTGGCGGCAATCGTGGCGATGACGGTCATCATCTGGCTCATGTTCGCCTTCGCGGCCAAGCTGACTCGCTGGCTGGGCCATGTGGGCATGACCGTGCTGATCAAGGTGATGGGCGTCTTCACCCTCGCGATCGGCATTCAGTTCATCGTCACCGGCGTGAGCACGATCCTGGAGGGTCTGACGCTGCACCTCAGCACAACCTGATCGTTCAGAGGTGGCTGTAAGAGGCAGCCTCCATGGCGCTGAGGCTGGTGCTCACCGGATGCCGCTCGAAATGAGCGACCGCAGCTTCGATGTCGGCCAGCAACAGGTCAGCCATTTCGCGTGTGAAATCACGCTTCACCAGAATCCGCTGAAAGGGCGTTTCGCTGTAGCTGCCGGTGAAGGGATAAGCCGGGACCTGCCAGCCGCGCATGCGCAGACGATCGGCCAGGTCATAGAGATTGAAAGGTGCCTGGCTTCCTTGCGGCAGGCGCCAGACCACAACCGGAATACCGCAGGCCGGATCGCCGGCATTGATGAGTTCAAACAAGCCCAGCTGTGCCAGACCGGCGGCAAAGGCGGCGGCGTTGGCATAACAGGCAGCGTGAACAGCGGCATAGCCCTGGCGGCCCAGGCTGTTGAACAGGTGGTATTGGGCCAGCACCTGGCCGGCCGGGCGCGAGAAGTTGATCTGCACCGTGGGCATGTCGCCCCCCAAGTAGCTGACATGAAAGATCAGCTCCTCGGGCAGATCCTCCGGCTCACGCCACAGCACCCAGCCCACACCCAGCGGCGCCAGGCCGAACTTGTGGCCTGAGGCATTGATCGACTTGACCCGGGGCAGCCGAAAGTCCCAGGGCGGCAGATCGGGCGCGCAGAAGGGCGCCACAAAACCGCCGCTGGCCGCATCAACATGAATCGGCACATCGAGGCCCGTGCGCTGCTGCAGCCCGTCGAGAGCGGCGGCAAGAGCGGCCACGTCCTCATAGAAGCCGTGATAAGTGACCCCCAGGGTCGGCACCACGGCGATGGTGTTCTCATCGACCTGCTCGAGCATGCGCTCAGGTTTCAGGCACCACTCGCCGGGCGCCATCTCCACCTCCCGCAGCTCCACATCCCAGTAGCGAGCAAATTTTTTCCAGCAGATCTGCACGCTGCCGCAGACCAGATTGGGGCGATCGATGGGCAGACCTGCTGCCTGGCGACGCTGCCGCCAGCGCCACTTGGCTGCCAACCCGCCCAGCATTGCTGCTTCGCTGCTGCCGATCGTGGAGCAGCCCTGCACCTCACCGGGGGCATGCCACAGGTCGGCCAGTAGGCGCAGGCAGCGCTGCTCGATCGCTGCGGTCTGGGGGTACTCGTCCTTATCGATCAAGTTGCGGTCGACCCCCAGCTCCATGAGCTGGCGCACCTGCTCCGACTCCTCGGTCTGACAGAAGGTGGCCAGGTTCTGCTTGCTGTTGCCATCGAGCAGAAGCTCCTGTTTGAGCACCTGCACCACCACCTCGGGGTCGAGGGGTTGATCCGGGAAGACGTCACGGGCCAACGGCTGGGTCCGCAACCGGATCGCATCAAGGCTCGACACAGCGCAGTGGAGCGACAACACCAACGGTTGCATGCCTCGCTGCGGCGCGCCAGAGCTGGCGAAGAGAGCCTTGCGTTTGACCACTGGGGCCTCTGTGGTGCATGCTGGTCGGGTCGGCGACACAGCCGGCATGCGGATGTAGCTCAGTGGTAGAGCATCTCCTTGCCAAGGAGAGGGTCGAGAGTTCGAATCTCTTCATCCGCTTGAAGATTCCTTCTAAGCAGATCTCTGGTCAACCAGACGATGCTTCTGGCTTGAGCAACATCAGTTGCTGTTCTTTAACCACGTTGAAGCCAAGCTGTTCATAGAAGCCAGAACTGTTGCTGGTCATCAGATACACCCGTTCAACCCGCCGCAGCCGCGGATGAGTCAGTAGTGCTGACACGAGCTGCCGGCCCAGGCCCCGCCCCTGGTGATCGGTGGCAACCACCACATCCCAGAGCACAGCCCGGTAGAGACCATCACTGCAGGCGCGACCAAACGCCACGAGCTGCTGCCCCTGCCAGATGCTGACCACGGCAGCGCTGGCCCTGAGCATCTCCCCCAGATCGGCCGGCCTGCGGTCCTGGGCCCAGAAGCTGTGTTGATCGAACAACCTCTGTAGCTGGAGCAGCGCCTGCACCGGTCGCCAGCCAGGGCCCAGGCCCAGACGCAAGGCCGGGGCTCCCGGGCCATGGCAAATCAGCTGAAACGGAGCAGCACTGGCCATGCAGCAATCCTCGCCCGACGCCGAGCACGCCCCAAAAACCCTTGCGCCGGCTTGCTTTTCAGCCACTGCAAGCGGTTTTGCAGTGGTAGGGTGACCCCATCGGAAGGTAGCCAAAACCCATGCTCAAGCTGTTGCTGGGTGATCCCAATGCCCGCAAGCTGCAGCGCTATCAGCCGCTGGTGTCCGACATCAACCTGCTCGAGGAGGAGCTAGCTCCCCTGAGCGACGAGGAGCTCAGGGGTCTCACCGGCGAATTCCGTCAGACGCTGGAGAAGGCCTCAGGGCAGCGCCAGAAGCAACTGCTCGACAGCCTGCTCCCTCAGGCCTTTGCCGTGGTCAGGGAAGCCAGCAAGCGCGTTCTGGCCATGCGCCACTTCGATGTGCAGTTGATTGGCGGCATGGTGCTGCACGACGGCCAGATCGCCGAAATGAAGACCGGCGAGGGCAAGACCCTGGTCTCGACCCTGCCCGCTTACCTCAATGCCCTGACGGGACGCGGTGTTCACGTCGTCACCGTCAATGACTACCTGGCCCGCCGGGACGCCGAAATGATGGGCCAAGTCCACCGCTTCCTGGGTCTCAGCGTGGGCCTGATCCAGCAGGAGATGGCCCCTTCGGAGCGCCGCCGCAACTACGGCTGCGACATCACCTACGCAACCAACTCAGAGCTGGGCTTTGACTACCTGCGCGACAACATGGCGAATGACATCGCCGATGTCGTGCAGCGCGCTCCCCACTTCTGCATTATCGACGAAGTCGATTCCATCCTGATTGACGAAGCCCGCACTCCCCTCATCATTTCAGGACAGGTTGAGCGCCCACAGGAAAAGTATGAACGCGCTGCCCAGGTAGCCCAGGCCCTTGAGCGCGCGGCCGAAATGGGCAAGGACGGGATCGACCCCGAAGGGGACTACGAGGTCGATGAAAAACAGCGCAACGTCACCCTGACCGATGAAGGATTCGCCAAAGCCGAGCAGATGCTCGGCGTTGCCGACCTGTTCAACCCGGCAGACCCCTGGGCACATTTCATTAACAATGCGCTCAAAGCCAAGGAACTGTTCATCAAGGATGTCAGCTACATCGTGCGCAACGACGATGTGGTGATCGTCGACGAAGGTACAGGACGTGTCATGCCGGGTCGCCGCTGGAGCGACGGGCTCCATCAGGCGATCGAAGCCAAAGAGGGAGTACCGATCCAACCCGAGACCCAGACCCTGGCGAGCATCACCTACCAGAACTTCTTTCTGCTGTACGAACGCCTGTCCGGCATGACCGGAACGGCCAAAACCGAAGAGGTGGAATTTGAAAAGACCTACAAACTCGAGGTCACGCAGGTTCCAACCAACCGTCCCAGCCAGCGCGCTGACTGGACTGATCAGGTTTACAAAACCGAGGCTGGCAAGTGGCGCGCCGTCGCGACCGAGATCGCTGCGGTGCACGAGCAGGGACGCCCCGTGCTCGTCGGCACCACCAGCGTCGAGAAGTCAGAACTGTTGTCGGCCCTGCTGGCAGAACAGCAGATCCCTCACAACCTGCTGAACGCAAAACCGGAGAACGTCGAGCGCGAAGCCGAGATCATTGCTCAGGCGGGCCGATCCGGGGCGGTCACGATTGCGACCAACATGGCCGGCCGCGGTACTGACATCATTCTTGGCGGCAACAGCGACTACATGGCCCGCCTCAAGGTCAGGGAAG
>CAYFMB010000087.1:0-7408 GCA_964344095.1 uncultured Klebsiella sp. | reverse complement strand
AGACCCTGCAGCAGGCCCTCTATGCCGCCGGTGCCGCTGTGTACCAGCAGGCCGGTGCCGCTGGCGGTGCGCCGGGTGGCAACGGCGATGGAGCCTCGGCCAACGGCAGTGGTGCCGCTGACGACGTCATCGACGCGGAATTCACCGAGTCCAAGTAGTTCGTGGCCAGGCTGCGGTGTTGATCGGGGCCTGGTTCAACTCCACAAAAAAGCCCCCAGGCGGGGGCTTTTTTCATGGTTGGTTGGAGCTGGTTCAGTGGGTGCAAGATCCCACGATCAGGAGCCGACGGTTGAGAGGGCCTTGCGCGCCTTCTGCAGCACCGGCGCCGGCAGGCTGATGTAGCCCAGGCCTGGCGCCTCGGCCTGGGCCTTGTCGCTCAGCGCATAGCCGAAGGCCTTTTGCAGACCACTCAGTTTGGCGCCGTTGCCGCTCTTGTAGAGCAGCACCCAGGTAAAGGTCACGATTGGGTAGCCGGCCGTGGGATTGGGGTCGCTTCCGGTCAAGTCGGGCCCCAGGTTGATGCTGGCCAGCGCGGTGCTGGCGCTAGCGGGGTCAGGCTTGGCCACGGTGCCGCTGCGGTTGGCGATGGCGGCAGCCTGCAGGGCGCCGCGCACATACGACGATTCGACGTAGCCGATGGCGCCCTTGGTCTGCAGCAGGTTGGCGGCGACGCCCTCGTTGCCCTTGCCGCCGACGCCTGTGGGCCACTTCACCGATTTGCCGACGCCGGGGCCGGCCTTCCAGGCGGGGCTGAAGGCTGCCAGCGAGTTGGTGAAGTTGTACGTGGTGCCGGAGCCATCAGAGCGGAACACCACCTGAATTTTTTGGTCGGTGCAACCCAGTTGCTTGAAATTGCTGATCTTGCCGAGAAACACGTCAACCAGTTGGGCCTGGCTCAGCTTGAGCGCACAGCCCGGCAGGTTGTAGGCGACGGCGATGGCACCCGCCGTCAGCGGTAGCTGCACGACGCCACGGGCGATGGCCTTGGCCTCGGCGGCATCGAGGGGGGCGTCGCTAGCGCCAAAGTCCACGGTGCCGGCCTGGAACTGGCGCACCCCAGCCCCCGACCCCACCGATTGGTAGTTGACCCGCACGCCCTGGCCGGCCAGATCGGAGAACCAGCGCTGGTAGATCCCTGCAGGAAAACTGGCCCCTGCGCCTTGCAGCGACGAAGACGGGCTGCCGCAGGCGCTCAGAGCCACCCCACCCAGGCAGGCCAGACCGGCACCCAGCCGGCGGGCGTGCAGACGAGCGGGGGATTGGGCCATGACCGACGGCTTGCGTTGAGCGCAGGTTAAAGGGGCATAAACAGTTGCGCTGCGAGCCATTCGGCCGTCGCCGGGGCCAGCAGCAGGCCATTGCGGTAGTGACCGCTGGCCAGCAGCAACCCCGGCGTCAGTTGTTCAAGCCAGGGGGCCGGTCTGCCCTGGGGGCGCGGCCGCAGCCCCTGCCACTGCCGCACCACACTGGCGCCCTGCAGCCAGGGCGGGGCGTGGCCGTTGAGGCCGGCCATCTGGGCCAGGGCGGCGGGGCTGGCGCTGCGTCCGGGTTCGAGCGTGGCCCCCAGCCAGAGATGGCCCTGGGGCTGGGGTACCAGGTTGATGCCTTGCCACACCACAGCCGCAGGCCAGTCGCCTTGCCAGCTCCAGGCCCCGTGGCCCGGGCCGGCCTGCAGTTCGAGTGCCTGCCCCAGCACCGGTTCAAGCGCCGGTTGCTGTGTTGTGCCGATCCCCAGGTCAGAGAGCAGGGCTGCGCTGCCCGAACCGGCGCACAGCACCACGGTGTTGGACTGCAGCCATGGGCCGCTGGCGAGTTTCAGCCGCCAGCGACTGGCGTTGCCGGCCTCCAGTGTCAGGACGCGGTCCTGCACCACGGTTGTGCCAAGGGCCTGGGCTTCATGCCGCAGGGCCTGCAGTAGCGGCTGCGGATCAATCTGGCCGTCGGCTGCTGACCACAGGCCCCCCAGCGCTGTCGCAGGGAGTTGGGGTTGCAGGGCCTTCAGGTCGTCGGCGCTGCACAGGCGCAGCGGTAGGCCCATGGCCTGGCGCGCGGCGCAAAGGGCCTGCTGACGGACCAGCTCTTCAGGGCTGCTGGCCAGCAGCAGCAGGCCCCTGCGCAGGCTCACTGGGTGGCCGGCAGCCTGCAGCTGCGGAATCCACTGGCTCCATAGTTCGAGGCTGCGCTGCCGCAGCCTCCAGGCCCGGCCACTGGGCCGATGGAACACCTGGGCCATCAGCAGTCCGAGGGCAGCACCGCTGCCCGCCTCGGGGTCTGCCGCATCGATCAACGTGACCTGGTGGCCCCGTTGCTGCAGCACCCAGGCGGCACAGAGGCCAACGATGCCGCCACCGACCAGGGTGACCTCTGTGGCAGCGGCCGAGACCAGGGTTAAACGGGGTCAGCGTCAGAAGCGCTCGGAACTCAGAGCTGCTTCAGATCTTCCTGAACCTGGGCGGGCAGCATCTGGGCATAGAGGCCAAAACCGCTGGCCACTTTGATGTAGGCCTTGCGCAGCTTGTCGCCGTCCTGGGCCACCGCAGCTTCATCGAGCTGAGCCATGGCGCTCTTGAGGTTGTTGGCGCGCTTGGTCGCCTCGGCCCGATCAGCGGGCAGCAGGTGCTCGTTGATGTAAAGCATCTCCCGGCCCACTTCCTGCATGGGGCCGTGGATCAGGTTGCGGGTGAAGGTCCAGTCCTTCTCATTCACCAGGGTGGCCAGCTCGGGCAGACGGTTGCGCGCCTCCAGGAAGCCTTCGGCTTGGCGCTCGATCACCGCAATGTCCTCGGCGCTCAGGGTCGGTGTCTTGGCCTTGGCGTCACCGCAGGCGGTGAGTCCGAAGCAGAGAACGGTGCCAAGCAGCAGCAGGGCCAGGCGGCGCAAGGGCTGCAGCAGGCTGTCTCGAAGGGCGTGCATGGCGGTGGGGCGGTGATCGCTCGTGGTGCCGACTGTATCGGTGGTGTCGCGGCCTGCGGGTGCTCTGTCGTTGCTTGCAATCAGCCGCCGCTAGGCCGCCCAGGTGCTACGCATGCAGTCGAAGTGGGTCTGCACCATGACGTCCGCAACGGCGATCCTGCGCCTGATCTGCCCCGACCGCCATGGACTGGTGAGCGAGCTGGCCGGCTGGGTGGCGGCGAACGGCGGCAACATCCGCCACGCCGACCACCACACCGATGCCGGCGCCGGTCTGTTTCTCAGCCGCATCGAATGGGATCTGGAGGGCTTCGGTTTGCCCCGCAGCAGCATCGCTCCGGCGGTGGCGGCCCTGGCCGAGCGCCTGGGCGGTGAGGGCCAGGTGCAGTTCTCCGACGAGCCGCCGCGGGTTGCCATCTTCGTCAGCAAGCAGGCCCATTGCCTGGTCGATCTGTTGTGGCGTACCAAAGCAGGCGAGTTGCCCATGGTGGTACCCCTGGTGATCTCCAATCATCCAGATCTGCAGACCGAGGCCGAGGCTTTCGGGGCACACTTTGCGCTGCTGCCGATCACCGCCGCCACCAAGGCCGAGGTCGAAGCGCGTCAATTGGAGCTACTGGCTGAATACAACATCGAGCTGGTTGTTCTGGCCAAATACATGCAGGTGCTGAGCGGCGACTTTCTGCGTCGTTTCCAGCGCGGCGGCCCTCACGATCACCGGGTGATCAACATTCACCACTCCTTTCTGCCGGCCTTCAAGGGTGCTCAGCCGTACCACCGCGCCTGGGAGCGCGGGGTGAAGCTGATCGGTGCCACGGCCCATTACGTGACCGAAGATCTCGATGACGGACCGATCATTGAGCAGGCCACCGTGCCGGTGAGTCACCGCGATGAAATCGATGATCTCGTGCGCAAGGGCCGTGACTGCGAACGCCTGGCCCTGGCGAGGGCCCTGCGGCTGCATTTGCGCCGCGAGGTCATGGTCTACCGCAGCCGGACTGCTGTGTTTGAGTGACTGAGGACGCCTGATCCTTCACCAGAAGAAACCTGCTCCCCCGAGAACGCTCGCCAGCGACGTGGTCGTCTTCGGGGTGCTGGGTTGAAACACCTGGCCGGCCGGCGTGAAGCTGCCGTCCTGATCGGGGTCGGTGTAAGTGGTCACCAGGCTGCCGAAATGCCTGAGCTTGGTTTCGGTCAAGGTGGTGCCATCAAAGGTCAGCGTGCTCTGCTGGCCTGGATGGGCGCACGGCGACGTTGCCTTTGCAACGCTGCTGCCGCTGCTGGACGCGTTGGACTGCCCGGTCAGCGGGTCCCGGGGTGCAGGCGAAAAGGTGCTGTCACCGTCGGGGTCGGTGAAGGTCTGAATCCGTTGGCGGCCGTGGTGATCGGTGACGGTTTTGAGCCAGGCATTGGCCTCGAGCTTGAACGTGACGTTCTGATCGCGGCCGCCCTCGCGCAGGTGATGCTTGAAGCCGAAGTGCCAGTGGTGATGATTTTCGGGCCACGCTGTCGAGGTCGTCGGCGTGACGGTCGCGGGCACCGGTGTTGTCGGGTCGCTCGCCGGAGTTGACGCGGTTTCGCTCGCGGGGGTTGGCGAGGCGGTCAGCGGAACAGCTCTGAGCGATCCATGGTTGGCCAATGGTCTTTGCTGTTGCAGGTTTCTCAAACTGTCTGAGAGTTTTTTGGTGCTCTTGAGCACGTTGAACGTCGAGCTCCCAAGTTTGATTGAACCCAGCATCTGACCAGCATCCATCGCTGAATTCACGTTAGAGCAGTCGCCCTTGCGTGCCCACCAGCTTCAGGCCAGTGCTTCGCTGCGGTGTCGGGCCAGGGTGTCGACCGGCAGCGGCCCGTGCAGATGGCTCCAGGGCAGCACCCTTTCGCTCGACCAGCTGTCATGAATCACCTGATCCCAGGGCGGCGGCGGTTGGGTGTCCCACATGCGTGACACGGCCGCGGCAATCTCGGGCCCGTCGCCCTTGAGCACGGCCTTGTAAGCGCGCTTCCAGCCCCCCAGGCTGTCGTGCTGACCGCGGGCGGCGGCGATCACCGGGGCCAGACGGCGGTCGCTGCGCGACAGCAGCGCCTGGATCACGCTCCAGCCGTAGCTCTCGGGCCGCAGTTCGATGCCCTTGGGTTTGAGCCGTTTGGCCAGCAGCTGCAGGCGTTTTTCGGCCTCGGGGCGCACCCCATCCCACTGAAACGGGGTGTGGGCCTTGGGCACGAAGGTGCTCACCCCCAGTGACAGGCGCAGCCCCGGCGTGGCCTTTTTGAGGGCCAGCAGCAAGTCGGCGGTGGCTTCCACATCGATCGCCTCTTCTGTCGGAAGACCCACCATGCCGTAGAGCTTGAGGCCGCCCAGACCTCCCTCTTTGGCATAGCGGGCGGCGGCGAAGATTTCATCGGTGTCGAGCTTTTTGTTGACCACGCGGCGCATGCGCTCGCTGCCGCTCTCGATCGCGATCGTGAGCGATTTGCTGCCCCGTTTGGCCAAGATGCGGCCCAGCTCCGCTGTCACGGTGGCGGCCCGCACCGAGCTCACGCTCACGCGGGTGCCCTCGAAACGGTCCTGGTCGAGCCATTGCAGCAGCTCGTCAAACTGCGGGTGCTGGGTCACCGACGCCCCAAGCAGGCCCAAGCGCTGGGTGGCGGCCAGGCCTTGTTCAACGGCGGGGATCAGGCCGTCATCGAGGCTGGCGGTGCGAAACGGCAGGGTCAAATAGCTGGCCAGGCAGAAGCGGCACAGCTCCGGGCAGCTGCGCACCACTTCCACCATGTGAATGGATGGCCAGGCCGCTTCGGGGGTGATCACCGTCGAGTGGCTCAGGGTGTTGCCGCGCCAGGTCTGTTTGCTGACTGCAGTGGGAACGGCCAGGCCGGCGTTGGTGCTGATCAGATCGTTGCGCGGTTTAACCGCCAGCAGCTGTCCATCGGCGCTGTAGCGGGGGGCATACAGCGATGGCACATAGATTCCCTCCACCTGCGCGAGGTTCTGTAATCGCTCGTTGCGGGTGGCGCCACGGCAGTTCTGCAGGGCGTCGATGAACGCCGGCAGCAGCAGCTCGCCGTCGCCCAGCAGCACCACATCAAAGAACGGCGCCAGCGGTTCGGGATTGGCGGTGAGTACCGGGCCGCCACCGAACACGATCGGATCGTTGTCATCCCGCTCCGCCGCCCAGATCGGGATGCGCTGCCCCTCGAGCAGATCCAGCAGCACGGGGCCGTCGAGCTCCCAGCTCAGGGACAGGCCGAACAGATCAAGCCCGCGGTGAGGAGGGTCCCCCTGGTCGGTGAACAGACGGCGCACATCGACATCAACGCGCTGGGCCAGGGTTGCCCACACCACCTGGTAGCCCAGGCTGGTGATGCCCACGCTGTAGGTGCTGGGGAAGGCCAGCACCGCTCGCAGTGCCCCGGGTTTGGGCACCGCGGGTTCAAACAGCAGGGTTTCCTGGTTCAGCAGCGTGGCTCAGTCGCGCCTTCACCGTATCGAGGTGCAGACCTGAGGGTCACACCCCCGCCAGCACCTTTGCTTCCTCCTCGGCGCTCACCACGCGGCCTTGATCTTCAAAGCCTGCGATCTGATCGAAGTTCAGATACCGGTACAGCTCATCACCGAAGGGATCGATCTTTTCGGCGGCAATGGTCAGGTATTCGTCTTTGGAGGGGATGCGGCCCAGTTGGGCGCACACGGCCGCCAGTTCGGCGCTGCCCAGGTACACCTGGGCGCCATTGCCGAGGCGGTTGTTGAAGTTGCGGGTGCTGGTGGAGAACACGGTGGTGTTGTCCTCGACGCGCGCCTGGTTGCCCATACATAGGGAGCAGCCGGGCAGCTCCATGCGCGAACCGGCCGCTTCAAAGGTGGCGTAGTAGCCCTCGGCTTTGAGGGTCTCCTCGTCCATGCGCGTGGGCGGGCAGACCCACAGGCGTGCGGCGTTTTGCCCCTGGCCCTTGAGCACGTTGGCGGCGGCGCGGTAATGGCCGATGTTGGTCATGCAGCTGCCGATGAACACCTCATCGATGCGGTCGCCGGCGACGTCCGAGAGGGTTTTGACGTTGTCGGGGTCGTTGGGGCAGGCCACGATCGGCTCGGTGATCTGATCGAGGTCGATCTCGATCACGGCGGCGTATTCGGCATCGGCGTCAGCCTCGAGCAGCACCGGGTTGGCCAGCCAGGCCTCCATCGCCTTGATGCGGCGCGCCAGGGTGCGGGCGTCGCCGTAGCCGCGGGCAATCATGTTTTTGAGCAGCGCCACGTTGCTGCGCAGGTACTCGCTGACGGTCTCGACGCTCAGCTTGATCGTGCTGCCGGCGCAGCTGCGCTCGGCGGTGGCATCAGTGAGTTCAAAGGCTTGCTCCAGCTTGAGATCGGGCAGGCCCTCGATCTCCATGATGCGGCCGTTGAACACGTTCTGTTTGCCCTCCTTGGCGACCGTCAGCAGTCCCTGCTGAATGGCCACATAGGGAATGGCGTTGACGACATCGCGCAGGGTGACGC
>CAYFMB010000086.1:0-7450 GCA_964344095.1 uncultured Klebsiella sp. | reverse complement strand
TTGCGCATCGATGTCACCAGCGCCGTGGTGGTTCGGTGCTCCAGGTTTTGGCTGCCCATGGCCAAGCCGAGTCCCAGGCTTCCCAGCACCAACAGCACCATTACCAGCAAGGCCTGGCTGTTGCTGACGGCGTAACGGGCCAGTAGCGGTGCCGTTTTGATCAGCACGACGACCAGCAGCATCAGCAACAGCAGATTGGCTAAGCGTTTGAGCGGAACCTCGAGGCGCTGCGCCAGCTGTGGAGACCAGCGGCGCAGCGCAAGCCCGAGCATCACGGGCAGCACCTGCATCTGGGCCACCTGCAGGGCTACCTGACGGGGCAGCACGTTCCAGCCTTCGACGCCAAACACAAGCTGGGCCAGCTGGGCAAGCAACGGCACCGTCACGATCGCCATCAAGGCAGCACTGATCTGCAGCAAGGCGGCAAGGGATGCATCACCACCCTGGCGTTCTGCTTTGCGCAGAATCAGTGGGGCGCTGGGGCAGGCCCCCATCAGCGCAATGGCATGACGGGCATCGTTTGACAGCCCTTGCGCCAGCGGCAGACTCAATAGCCCAAAGGCCAGCAGCGGTACCAACACGCAACTCGCCAGCTCGAGCCGCAGCAGCAAACCAAGGTGTTGGCGCCACTCCCTCCAGGCCTGGTTCGGCAGACCGATACCAAGGGCCAGCATCACGCAAGAGAGGACCCAGGGAACCAGCGCCGCAGCAGGATTGTTCATGGTCAATGGTTGAGACCCGCCAGCACAATCGCCATGGCCAGCACACCAATCACGGTGATGAGTGTGGCCACGAGTGCAGCCAGTCGCGGACCCTGCTGGTAGCGGTAGTCATCAAGCCGCAGGCGCCGCAGTTCCTGCAGATGCTGCACTGTGGCCAGCGCCATCGCCACGATGCCGGTGACGATGAAGGCCAGGGCAACGGCAAACACCCCTGGCCGCGGGCCGCTGCCGCCTGTGGCCCGGTCCAGCGCTGCGATGATTTTGTCGAGGCCGAAGCCAAAGCTGATCAGCGCCAAGGCGGTGCGGATCCAGGCCATCAGGGTGCGCTCGGCGGCATCGCGGTTGCGCTGTCGGGCTAGTTCGTTGGTGAGGTTGGTGGAGCTACCCATGGCAAGCAAGATCGAGGCGCGGATGAGTACTAATGCGCAAAATTTTGCAGTTTGCGATGCCGCAGTTTGTTGCCTGTGCTTAGTTCTACTCCTAGCATTTGTTTGAGTAGAGGTCGTGGATGTCTGGTCGGTGGAGTCGTCTCCTTTTGTTGCGGACAGCTTTGTTTCAAACCAGCCGCTACTGATCGGAGACCATTTGGTCCAGGTTGATCGGGACCCGCAGGTATTGGCTGACCGGCTCGCGCAGCATTACAACGTGCTTGATTTTGGTGTCAAGCCTGGCTGCGAGGCTGATTTTCTGCATCGCACATCGACGTCAACCATCGGTCAGTTGATGGTCTCCTTTGGGATCACCACGCCTGTGATGGGAACCATTGGAGCAAGCGAGAATCGTGCCTCAGTCAATCTCTTGTTTAGTGGTGCTGTTACTTATGGCGGAGATAAAAGGGAGTTCCTTGTTAATGCAAAGCAGCCTTTTTTCTTCGCTCCAGCACAGGACTATAGCTACCTGGTTGACGATCACTACAATGGTCTTGTCTTTGATCTTGACCTGATTCGTCTGCGTAAAGTTGCCGCTGCAATGGCGGGTCTGGGCGTATCGGAGCGGCGCTTCGCCAGTGATTTTGAGACCATGCGTGCGATCCAGCCTGCGACACCTGCTGTTGAGGAGATGATCCAGATGTTGGTGCAATGTTTTCGCCTCATGGATCAGCAGGAGTTGCGCTCCCTGGGTTACCTGCAGCACCTTCAGGTCGATGATTTGATCTACCGCAATCTTGCCCTTCTGCTCTCGCCTCGCCTGCGTCAGATTTTGAATGCTGATAGCGCCGAGCGCAGTGGTCGTGAGCGCGTGTTGACTGAGCTACTGGAGTGGATTCAAGCTCATCTCCAGACACCGATTAGCTTGAGTGATCTGGAGCTGGTGACCGGCTACTCGCGCCGCAATCTGCAGCAGGCCTTTCAGCAGCGCTTTGGTTGTGGGCCGATTCAGTGGGTTCGACGCCAGCGGATGGAACGGATCCGGCAGGAGTTGCTATCGGCCGAAGCCAACGAAACTGTGGCTGACATTGCCAGCCGTTACGGCTTCACGTCTCTGTCGGTGTTTAGCCGTGACTTTCGTGCGCTGTACGGTCTGCGTCCCTCTGATCTGTTGCGCGAAGGGCGCCGCCCTTCACCCTGAGTGCTCAACCCATGGCCGCTTTGCAGCGCTTGTCACAAGCCAGGCCACGCTGGGTCGATCGCCGCCGCCGCCTGCTGCGCTTGGCGCCCGTGCGCTGGCTCGAGCAGGTCTTTGCCCTGCGGTTGCTGCTCGCCCTGGTCTTGGCGATCGCGGCCCTGGTGCTTGTCAACCGTTGGGAGCACTGCCGCAACCACAACCTTTCCCCGGCATGCCTCACCCGCGATGCCGGTGGAGTGATCACCGTCAGCAATCTTGAGGCGCTGAGCATCGTCAGCGCCAGCATCTTGTTTGTGCTCGAGGGTGGCCGTCGCCGTCAACGCGAGCACGTCGAGGCGATGGAGCTGATCCTCACCTGCCAGCAGGCGGGGGTTCGCATCAGTCATGCCCGTGACCAGGCCCTCGAACAACTAGCCCAGGCAGGTCTTTGGCTCGATGGTCTCGATCTGCGCGGCGCTGTGCTCGACGAGCTGCGGTTGCCCGGTGCCCGCTGGCGCGGTGCCCAGCTCGCCGGAGCCAGCCTGCGCCATGCCGATTTGCGCGGATGCGATCTGCAGGATGCTGATCTCAGCGATACCGACCTGAGCGACGCTGACCTGCGCGGTGCCAACCTGCAGGGAGCCTTGCTGGAAGGGGCTTGCCTCAATGGTGCACGCATCGACGCCGCGTCTTGATCCTGCTGCTGGGCTTGCTTTGAGGGTGCAGATGCCCGCCCTGGCCAACAAGGCCTACTTCAACTACGGCGGCCAGGGGCCGTTGCCGACGCCCTCGCTCGAGGCGATGGTGGCCAGTTGGCAAACGATGCAGGAGTTGGGGCCGTTCACCACGGCCGTGTGGCCGTTTGTGGAACGTGAAACGGCCCGCGTGCGGCACGCGTTCGCGGCTCTGTGTGGCGTGCCTCCGCATCGACTGGCTCTCACCGAGAACGTCAGCAGCGGTTGTGTCTTGCCCCTCTGGGGTTTGCCATGGGAGACCGCTGACGAGTTGTTGATCGGGGACTGTGAGCATCCCGGCGTCGTGGCGGCTGCGCAGGAACTGGCGCGCCGAGAGGGCCTCAGCATCACCACACTGCCGGTGCTGCATCGCAGTTGCCACCACGTCGGCGACGAGCTCGATCAGTCGGTGTTGGCTGCGCTCGAGCAGGCACTGAGCCCGCGCACGCGCTTGGTGGTGCTTTCGCATGTGCTGTGGAACACCGGTGCGGTGATGCCCATCGGCGCCGTGGCGCAGCGTCTGCAGCAGCACCCGCGCAGCCCCTGGCTGTTGGTGGATGCCGCCCAGTCGATGGGGGCGATTCCGGTGGAGGCGGCGGCGTCCCTGGCCGACATCTATGCCTTTACGGGGCACAAGTGGTGCTGCGGGCCCGAGGGCCTCGGTGGTGTGGCTCTCTCGGAGCGGGTCTTGCAGCAGGCGCAGCCCACCTTGATTGGCTGGCGCAGCCTGCGGCATGAGGCATCGGCCCAGAGTGCCTTTCATGGTGACGCTCGACGTTTCGAGATCGCGACCAGCTGTGTGCCGTTGTGCAGTGGATTGGCGACGTCGCTGGCCCAGTTGGCAGACGTTGGCACCCCCGAGCAGCGGTTAAACCGCATCCGTGCTGCGTCTGGCCGCTTGTGGCAGGGGTTGCAGCTGCTGCCTGCCGCACGCACCTTGCTGCCTGCTCCCCCGCCCGCGGGATTGGTCAGCTTCACGCTGCAGCGAGCCGATGGCAGTGCCATCGATACAGCGTCGGTGGTGGAGGCCCTGGGCCAGCAGGGCCTCTGGATCAGACGCCTGGATCAGCCCGATTGCCTGCGGGCCTGCATTCACATCACCACCACCGACGCCGAGATCGAGCGGTTGCTCGATGCCTTGGCGGCGCTGACGACTTAGCGCTGTTCGCTGAACAGCTGTCGGTAGACGACACCTGCTACGACGGCTCCGACGATCGGGGCCAGCCAGAACAACCACAGCTGGGCTATGGCATCACCGCCCACCCATAGCGCTACGCCTGTGCTGCGCGCCGGATTGACGGAGGTGTTGGTGACCGGAATGCTGATCATGTGGATCAAGGCCAGCGTCAGGCCGATGGCCAGACCGCCGAAGCCAGCCGGGGCGAGGCGGTCGGTGGCGCCGATGATCACCAGCAGAAAGAAGAACGTCAGCACCAGCTCAACGAGCAGGGCTGCCACCAATCCATAGCCGCCTGGGGAGTGGGCACCCCAGCCATTGGTCGCTAGGGGATTGGAGCCGGACATCACAACACCCAGTGCCGGTCCACCGGCGACCACCAGCTTGATGAAACCGCCGGCGAGAAACCCACCGATGACCTGGGCCACGATGTATGGCAACAGTTCCGATCCCTTCATGCGGCCACTGGCCCAGAGACCGAAGCTCACCGCAGGATTGAGGTGGCAGCCTGAGATGTGGCCAATGGCATAGGCCATGGTCACAACGGTGAGACCGAAAGCCAGTGAAACACCGAGGAATCCCAGTCCAAAGGGATTGGCAGGGGCGATGTCACTGCCCACGATCGCCGGGAAGTTGGCGGCGATGGCGGCACTGCCGCAGCCGCCCAGCACCAGCCAGAAGGTCCCGAATGCTTCAGCGGCCAGCTTGGTTTTGAGGGGTGGAGACGTTGACATGTGGTTGTCGAGCAACAACCGCCATGCTTGCCACGTTCAGCGCCAACAACAACGTGTGCTGCGGCATACCGTTGAAAGTTGCAGCAGGTTGAGGCAGAAACGCAACTAATTGCGCAGGACTTTGCAACTTGCGCAGGGTCTTTGTTGGTTGTTGATGGATGGCAGGGGTTGGCTGAATCGAATTCAGATCAATCTTGCCCGCAGCGCTTTTTCAGCCTCTTCGCGATCGTCGAAGTGAATTTTTGACGTGCCGATGATCTGGTAATCCTCATGACCCTTGCCAGCGATCAGCACCAGATCGTTGCTGCTGGCCATGGCAATGGCAGCGGCAATGGCGTCGGCGCGGTTGCCTTCCACCTGCAGATTGGTGCCGGCTGGGATACCGGCAACCACATCATTGAGGATCTGCTGTGGATCTTCTGTGCGGGGGTTGTCGGAGGTGACGATCACCTGATCGGCCAATTGCGCGGCGATCGCACCCATCTGGGGGCGCTTGCTGCGATCGCGATCACCACCGCAGCCAAACACGCAGATGAGCCGCCCCCGGGCAAAGGGGCGACTGGCCGACAGGGCATTGTCGAGTCCATCGGGGGTGTGGGCGTAGTCGACGAGCACGGCCGGGAGCGGTTCCTGGCTGGCCACCATCACCCGCTCCATGCGGCCGGGCACACCGCGAAACGTGCCCAGCCCCTGCAGCAGAGGCGCCAAAGGCACACCTTGCTGCAGCAAAGCGCCGACGGCCTGCAGTTGGTTCATCAAGTTGAAGCGACCCAGAAGTGGTGAGTGAAACCCTCCGCGGCCCGCAGGGCTGATCAGGGTGCCGTGCACGCCTGTGGGTTCAAAGACCAGATCGTCGATGCGCAATTCGGCGTCGCTGTCGCTGGACAGTGAACTGCGCCAGCAGCGCTTGCCTAGCTGGGCTGCCAGTTGGGCACCCCAGGGGTCATCGCTGTTGACGACCGCTTTGGCAGCATCACCCGTGCTCAGCAGCGTTGCGTCAAACAGACGCGCCTTGGCGTCGAAGTAAGACTGCATCGAGGGGTGGTAGTCCAGGTGGTCCTGGGTGAGGTTGGTGAACACCGCGCCGCTGAATCGGGTGCCAGCCACCCTGTTCTGATCGAGCGCGTGCGAGCTCACCTCCATGGCGCCAACCTGAGCTCCGGCTTCGGCAGCCTGGGCGAGCTGGGCCTGCAGCACATCAGCAAAGGCTGTGGTGTGCTGCGCAGTCACGCTGTGCCCGGGCCAACGGTTGACCAACGTGCCAAACAGGGCAGCAGGGCGTCCGCTGCTGGCTGCCAGATGCTCGATCAGATGGGTGGTGGTGGTCTTGCCGTTGGTGCCGGTCACGCCCAGCAGCGTCAGTCGCTGGCTGGGTTGCTGCCAGAAGGCCGCAGCCAGCACGCCGGCCCAGTGGGCCAGTGGTGAGTCCACCACCAGCACGGGGTCCTGTGGATTGGGCGGGTCCGTGGCTGCTGCTGTTGTGCTGATCAAGGCACAGCAGGCGCCCGCCTCAACGGCCTGGCGCCAGTAGCAACCGCCATCGACCTGGGTGCCTTCGATGCCGACGAAGACGCTGCCGGGTCCCTGACGGCGCGAATCGCAGCTGATGCTGGTCACCGCTGCGTTGGACAGCTGCTCCGGCGGCTCCAGACCCACCTGGCGCAGCAGCGGATGAAGCAGCTCGGTCATCAGGGAGCGCGGTGGCTGGGGCCCTTTCTAAGCGAGGTTGACCTGTTGGGACTGTTGTTCGAGCCAGCGTTTCAGGCCATCGCCGCTCAGCCGTGGCGAAACCCGCGGTAGGGGCGTCGGCGGCGTGCCGTCGCGCACCACGGCCAGTACCGGCACCTCCAGGCCGTACACGGCTTGGAGCCCAGGATCGGTGTCCACATCAACCACCGACAGCACAGGGGCAGGGTCGAGGGCCCTGAGCTTTTGCTCGAGTCCTTCACACAGGCAGCAACCCTGGCGGCTGTAGAGCAACAGGTTCATCTCTCAGGTACCGGGTCGCAGCCGCAGGGGGTCCAGGGGTGGCAGCGCAGCAGGCGTCTGAAGGTCAGCCACCCGCCGCGCAGGGCGCCATGCCGGTTGATCGCCTCCAGCCCATAGGTGCTGCAGCTGGGAATGAAGCGGCAGCGGGGGCCCAGCAACGGCGACAACCACTTGCGGTACAGGCCGATCAGGCCCAGCATCAAGGCGGCGATGAGGCTCCTTCGGGCTTGCTGGTCTGGCATCTGAGCGGCTGATTCCGCTGTGGCCAGCGCCGGGATTGGATTCAGTTGGAGTGCCTGGGGCCCAACCGATAGGATCGAACGCTGGCGTTGCACGACCGCAGGCTGTGGAACATGTTCCCAGCATGCACGCTGCAGCGCCCTCATGTTGTTTGTACCTGCGTTTCCATGTCTCGCTACCGCGGCCCTCGCCTGAGGATTACGCGGCGCTTGGGAGACCTCCCTGGTCTCACCCGGAAGGCCGCAAAGCGGTCCTATCCCCCCGGTCAGCACGGCCAAGCCCGTCGCAAGCGCTCCGAATACGCCATCC
>CAYFMB010000085.1:0-7546 GCA_964344095.1 uncultured Klebsiella sp. | reverse complement strand
CGCCATGGCGATTTCTTCGATGCCCTGATGAAGGCCCAGCCCGATACCGTGCGCGGTCTGCGGGCTCGGCTGTGGTGCCGCTTCTTCCTGCTCGCTGTGTTCGCCACCATGTATGTGCGCGACGTGGCTCGCAAGGAGTTCTATGAAGCCCTGGGTCTCGACGCACGCGAATACGACAAGTACGTGATCGCCAAGACCAACGAGACCTCAGCCCGGGTCTTCCCTGTGGTGTTGAACGTCGATCATCCGAAGTTCTACACCCGTCTGGAGCGCATCGTGGGCAACAACGCAGCCCTTAGCGCTGCCGATGCATCGGGTGCTCCCGCGCCGGTCAAGCTGCTGCGCAAGCTGCCCTTCTGGGCCGCCAATGCCGCCGAAATGGCCAAGCTGTTCCTGGCGGCACCGATCCGCAGTGAGCAGTTCCAACCGGCTGTGCGCTGAGGGACGGCTCCACCCTTGACCACCATCACCCCGGTGAGCGGCGCCTCCGCCCAGCTCGCCCATGACCTCAAAGCGAGGTTGGAATTGCTGCTAGCCCATGGCGCCAGGGCGGGAGCCGATCTGGTCGAAGTGTTTGTCGAGCGCACCGATCACCTCAGTCTTCTGGCTGAGCAGGAGCGCATCACGAGCGTCAGCCCCGCGTTCGGGCTTGGAGCCGGCATCCGCGTGTTCAAGGACAAGCGCGATGGCTTCGTCAGCACCAACGACCTGAGCCAATCCGGCCTGCTCCATGCCCTGGAGCAGGCCCTCGGCATGCTGGGGTTGCAGAGCAGCACCCTGGCGAATGATCGCTTCGCCGGTCTGCAAGCACTGCGCAGCTACGGCACGGGCAAGGGTGATTGGCTGCAGCGCTGCCCCACCCTGGCCGAGGCGTCCAATCGTCTGCTGCAGGGCACCGACCTGCTCGAGCGCCATGGCAGGCACCTGCAGGTCAGGCGGGGCAGCTACGCCCGCGACTGGCAGGAGGTGGTGGTGGCCGCCAGCGATGGCACCTTTGCCCATGACATTCGGTTGCACCAGAACCTGGGGCTCACGGTGCTGGCTGCCGACGGCGAGCATCGTGCCAGCCTGGGGCGCCGCTACGGCAGCAGCGACAGTCCCGACCACTTGCGTGTGTGGGATGCCGAAGCGTCGGCCCTCGATGTCAGCGACAGCGTGGGCACCATGCTCTATGCCGACTACGTCGAAGCCGGACAAATGCCGGCGGTGCTGGCCAACCGCTTTGGCGGGGTGATCTTCCACGAAGCCTGCGGCCACCTGCTCGAGACCACCCAGGTGGAACGGGGCACCACACCCTTTGCTGACCGCGTGGGTGAACCGATCGCCCATGAGGCGGTGACCGCCATCGACGAGGGCCTGAGCGCTGGCGCCTTCGGGTCGCTCAGCATGGATGACGAGGGCATGGAACCGCAGCGCACCGTGTTGATCAAAAACGGTGTGCTGCAGTGCTTCCTGAGCGACCGGGCCGGTGAGCTGCGCACCGGCCACGCCCGCACCGGCAGCGGTCGACGCCAGAGCCATGGCTTTGCTGCCGCCAGCCGCATGCGCAACACCTTCATTGACGCAGGCCCCCACAGCCCCGAACAACTGATCGCTTCGATTGACCGGGGGCTCTACTGCAAATCAATGGGCGGCGGCAGCGTTGGCCCCACCGGCCAGTTCAATTTTTCGGTGGAAGAGGCTTACCTGATCGAGAACGGCACCCTCACCCGACCGGTCAAGGGAGCCACCCTGATCGGCGAAGCCAAAGAGGTGATGCCGCGCATCTCAATGTGCGCCAACGACCTGGAGCTGGCCGCAGGCTTCTGCGGCTCGGTCAGCGGCAGTGTGTTTGTGACCGTGGGCCAACCCCACATCAAGGTCGACTCGATCACGGTGGGAGGTCGCTGATGACAGGCTCGGTTCTCAACGGCGAAGGACTACGCAACCAACTCGAGCAGCTGGCCCGGCAGCAGGGCATCAGCCAGTGGGATTTGGGCGCGTCCTGCAGCAGCGACACCTCGGTTCAGGTGGACCGGGGCGACGCCAAGCAGATGAAGGCAGCCCAGCGCAGTGCCATCACGGTGCGGGTCTGGAACAGCGAGGGGCTGGTGGGGATCACCAGCACTTCGGATCTGTCGCCCGACGGCCTGGCCAAGGCCCTGGCGGGAGCCCATGCAGCCAGTGCCTTCGGCAATCCCGATGACACCCCTGCTTTTTCACCGCTCGCTACCGCGCCGCTGGCGACGCTGGAGCAGCCGCACCACACGCCGCAGTCGATCCTGCAACTGCTTGACACCCTCAAGGATGCCGAACGGCAGTTGCTCGATCGCCACAGCGCCATTGGCACCGTTCCCTACAACGGCCTGGCCCAGCGCAGCAGTGAGCGCATCTACCTCAACAGCGATGGTGCCTTCCGCCAGCAGGACCTGACCACGGCCAGCATCTATCTGTATGCCCGGGCCGAGGAAACCGGACGCAAACCACGCAGCGCTGGAGCCGTGCGCATGGCCTATGGCGCCACAGACCTCGACGTGGCGGGGTGCATCGACGAAGCGGCGGAGCGCACGATCAGCCATCTCGACTACGCCCCGATCGAAACCGGGCGCTACACCTGTGTGTTCAGCCCTGAAGCCTTTCTCGATCTGATCGGTGCCTTCAGCGGCCTGTTCAACGCCCGCGCTGTGCTCGATGGTGTCAGCCTGAGTCAAAAGGAATCCATCGGCGAGACCATCGCCGTTCCGTTTCTGAGCATTGCTGACAACGGCCTGAACCCCGGCAACATTGGCGCTTCGTGCTTTGACGGCGAGGGCACGCCCACCCGCAGGCTGTCGCTGGTCGAGAACGGCATCCTGCGCAACTTCCTGCATTCGGAAGCAACGGCCCGCGCCTTTGGCGTGGAGCCCACCGGTCATGCCGGCATGGGAGCCAAGGTCTCGGTCGGTCCCGACTACTTCGAGATCGGACCTGCCGGCAGCGGTGATCCCAGCCACAGCGGCCAGAGTGGTCTCAACCAACGCACGCACCAGGGTCCTCTGGTCGTGATCGACTCGCTGTCGGCGCTCCATGCCGGGGTCAAAGCCAGCCAAGGATCGTTCTCGCTGCCGTTTGATGGCTGGTTGCTGCGCAACGGTGAGCGGGTGTCGATCGAGGCTGCCACCGTGGCTGGTGACATCCGCACCGTGCTGAAGCAGCTGATCGGTTTCGAAGGAGCGGCCAAGGTGACCCCCGATGGGGTCTGCCCCCAGGTGTGGGTCGAGGGGCTGTCGATCACCGGCGAGGCCTAGGCAGAGCATCGATGCGGGTTCTCTTCTGGGGCACGCCGGCTTATGCGGTGCCCAGCCTCGATGCCCTGGTGGCAGCTGGCCATCAGATCGTGGGAGTGGTGAGCCAACCCGATCGGCGCCGGGGACGCGGCAAAGCTCTGGTGGCATCACCGGTCAAGGCACGGGCACTGGAGTTGGACCTGCCCGTGTTCACGCCCGAGCGCATCCGCCGCGAGCTCCAGGTGCAGCAACAGCTCGCCGATCTGGAGGCCGACGTCTACGTGGTGGTGGCCTTTGGTCAGATCCTCCCGCCCGAGGTGCTGCAACAGCCGCCCCTGGGCTGTTGGAACGGCCATGGCTCCTTGCTGCCGCGCTGGCGCGGCGCGGCCCCGATCCAGTGGAGCCTGATCGAGGGCGACGAACGCAGCGGTGTCGGGATCATGGCCATGGAAGAGGGCCTCGACACCGGTCCGGTGTTGCTCGAGCGCGACACGCCCATCACCCTGCTTGACAACGCCCAGACCCTGGGCGAGCGCCTCAGCCAACTGACGGCGACACTGCTGGTCGAGGCACTGCCGCGCATCGAAGCCGCCGGACCTGGCCCTGAACCCGAACGGCTCAACAGGCTGCAGGTCAGGGTTCAAGGCGACGCGGGGCTGCGCTATGCCCGCCAACTCAGCAAGGACGACTATTGGATCGACTGGCAGGCATCGGCGCTGACCCTTCACCGCCGGGTCATGGGCCTGTTTCCTGGCGCCACCACCCTCTGGCGCGGCGAGCGGCTGAAGCTGCTCGCCACCGAGCCGCTGATCGCCCGTCTGCAGCATCAGCTGAGCCCCGCAGCAGCGGCCCTGGTCGGCCGCTGGTCAGGCGTGGAGGCTGAGCCGGGCACGGTGCTCGCTGCCGAAGCAGGCCTGGGTCTGGTGGTGGCCACCACAGGCTGCCCGCTGCTGCTGCGCCAGGCCCAGCGGGCCGGCCGTTCAGCCAGCGCTGATCAGGCCTTGCTGCAACAGCTGGACGCCCAGCCAGGCGATCGGCTCGGGGTTTAGGTCACGTTCCGTGATGTGTGGACTCACGCACATGGACGTGTCCGGCAACCGCAGCTAGAGAAAGAGAAGCCGTCGCTTCTGAAACCATGGGTGAACTGTCCTATGTGGCTGAGACCGGCCATGGCTGCCTGATCTATCGCGAAACGTCAGGTCGCTACGTCGTCAACCACCAGGACCATCCGTGCGGGAAGAAGGCCGTGGCGACCTTGGCCAGCGCCTATGCCACCTGTCAGGTTCTCGAGATGGAGCTCAGTCAGACCGCCGTGCGGCGGTAGCTGTTGTGCAGCGATTCGAGCTGGTTGTGAACAGCCACCAGCTGTTCACGAATCGGCTCGCTGCGCTCAATGCGGGAGAGGGCAAGCAGCATCGCCTCCACCTGACCCTTGCAATCGATCAGCACACGGCATTCCAGGGATCCGGGCTCGTAAGCCATGACGCACTGCAGAGACCGCCCTATCGCAACCCAGAGCGGCCGCCGAGATTGTCGCCGTTGATGCAAAACGCTCCCTGAGCCTCGTCGCAATAGAGCCGCCAGGCGCGCTCGAGCACGAGCGTCAGCTCGCCGTCATCGAGGGCCAGGGCCGCCGGCTCAACCTCGGCCAGCCAGCGGCGCAACAGCGCCAGCTCGAGCACACCCGTTGGCGCAACAAACGCAGCAAAAAAAGCCTGCTGCGAAGCCAGCACCCTGAACTTGAGCGCCTCCAGCAACCGCGCCTGCAGGCGCAGGGGCCGAATGCGGCGGCAACGCGCAGGATCGACGCCCAGCTCCAGCCCCTGCACGCCCTGCACAGCCGGGATCCAGGGAGCCAGCAGCTCAAGCCGATCGGCGCCGTGCTGATGCCGGCATTTGGTCTCCGGGTGGGGCCAGTAGATCAACGCTGCGACTGGTGTGTCCTGCCCCTGCCAGCGCAGGGCAGCATGCCAAAACGAAAAGGTCTCCGGCGGGTGGCGATCGGTCCAGCGCAGCTGCTCGACCCGGGCATCGGGCTGCTCCAGCTGCCAGCGGGTGTCGCTGAAGCTGAGGTTCAGGGTCCCCGGGAAAAACGGACTCAGGTCAATGCCACGCTCAGCAAACAGCGGCGCTTGCAGGCTGATGGTGCCGGCGGGGTAGGGCGAGTCAGGGGCCTGACCCGAGGCGACGCCATAGCCGGCACTCAGCTGAGCCCCATGCCAGCACCACGGGATCGCGCCGGCACAAGCGTGTGCCATCAGCTCTCCTGCGAACGACGAAGCTCGTAATGGCTGCAACGCTCACAGGGCCCGTCGGGCAACACGGCGCAGCGCAGCAGGGGACTGCGGGCGTTGTAGCGGCAACTGGGATCACCGATCACCCACTGGTTGTTCCAGTGACGGGCATCGGCGGGGCGTTGCTGGGGCTTGACCCGCAACGCCACGCCCACCAGCTGGTATCGCCCGGCCCGCAGCTGATAGCGGTGACTGCGCTGCAGCACCAGAAAGCTCTGACCGGCGGCCTCAAACCAACGGCCGGGCTGGGGCACCTCGAGCAGATCAGCCACGTCAAAGCGATCGATCAGCAGGCCGCTGTCGCTCTGGCGCAACTCGATGTTCATGGCGTCACATCGACCGGGTTGCGCACTGAGAAACCCCAGGCAAACAGGCCGGCCACAGCCAGCAGCAGCAGCCACTCGGGCGGCACCCACTGGGGCATGCCCAGGCGGCAGAGCAGGCGCACCCCCACCAGGCCGACGGCGAGAAATCCGGCGGTCTCCAGATGGCGGTAGACCTCGAGCCAGCGAATGAACAGCTCGGCGGTGAGCCGCAGGGCGATCACGCCGATCACACCGCCAGCCATCACCAACCAGAGGCGGTCGCTGACGGCGATGGCGGCCGCGACGCTGTCCAGCGAAAACGCCAGATCGGTGAGGGCCAGGGTGCCGATCACGGCTGCCAGCGAGGTCAGTGAGGCTTGTGGCTGCCCCCCAGGGGCCGGCGCAGCAGCGGCATCGCTGTCGTCGTCGTGGCGCCACAGTCCCAGCAGGTGGCGACCGCAGAGCCAGAGCAAATACAGCGCTGCTGCCAATTGCAGCGGCCAAACGTTGAGCACCCAGCGGGCGGCCACGATCAAGCCCAACCGGAACACCAGCGCCAGTCCCAGCCCGAGATTGAGGGCCAACTCCTGTCGGCTGCGGTCGTGCAGGCTGCGGCTGATCGCCGCCAGGGCAATCGCGTTGTCAGCCGACAACACGGCCTCGAGGGCCACCAGCAACGGCAGCAACAACAACAGTTCGCTCCACTGATCGGCTCGGTGGATCAGGGGCAACAGCGACTGAATCGACTCGGCTTCCATGCCGGCGGGGGCCGCTGCAGCGGGGGCGCGAAGTCGGCACTCTAGAAAGTGCACTCCCCCTGTGTCTCGGCAGATGGTGGTCCTGATCCAGCTGGTGCACGCCGAAGCCGGCCGGCGGGTGGTGCTGGCCAGCGCCATGGAGCAGGACCGGTGCATCGCCGCAGCGCTGGGCGAAGCCGGCACAGCCGAAGCAGCCGAAGAGCGGGCCCGCAGCCGCCTAGCCGCAGTGGTCAACCCCGAGCAGCCCCTCCAGCAGCCGAGCATCAACACCGACAACAGATCAAGCTCGGACGCCAGAGCCACGAGCGCTACCGCTAGACCCGAAGCCACACCCCGGCCAGCCATGGCTGAGACCGCCGGGACGGTCCATCGGTCGGCTCCAACCAAGCCAGAGATCGAGCTGAGCCCGTCCGGGGACCACCTGGAGCCAGAACCGGACCCCGAAGACTGGAGCGGCGAACTGGCCAACCTCGAACTGCAACTTCGACGCTTGGGCTGGGACCGGGACCAGGAGGCCACCTATCTGCAACGGGCGTTTGGCCACGGCAGCAGGGCCCGGCTGACCCGCTATGGCGACCTGCTGGCCTACCTGCGGGCCCTCGAAAACCTGACGCCGGGCAGTGATCCGCAGAGCTGTGCCGTGCCACTGCGGCGCTCTGATCTGCTGCTGCAGTCTGACCAGCTGCTGGGTCAGTTGGGCTGGGATGCCAGCCGTGGCCGCCAGCTGCTCGAATCGCGTTTTAGCCGAAGCAGCCGGCAGCAACTCAATGACAACCAATTGCTCGAGTTCAACATGCTGCTCGAGAGTGAACTATTCGAAACCCGCTAATGAAAAAATGCACCGCCAAATTGAGTTTTACGACAAAGTTTGACGCCACAATCGGGCGCACTAGGATTCGAGTAAGTCACATCAAGAGCCATGGACAACCCAAGCACAACCAGCC